>JAYEGS010000286.1:0-10198 GCA_034659215.1 Pseudomonadota bacterium
AGAGTCTTGTCAACGCCAAAGATCGAGTCGCCTTGAACGGTTCCATCCGAGGCCAGAGAAAAGAGGGCTTCAGCGTGGTGGTGGCTAAGTTTAAGGATATCTTTTTGCCGGGCACCGAGAATCCGCATGCCATTGGCTTCGATTACTTTTATGTAGTCGACTTCGCCGTCAACAATGAAGAGACCATCGGGATTAGCCGGCACCATCCCATGATCGGGATCGTAACGCATTGCCCGGTTTTCATCACGGAACCAGGGCGGAGCCCAAGGCAGGTAGGAGACAATGCGGTCGGTTACCCGTAAGGATCCGGCACTTCTGGTTGCACTCCCATGACAGTCATTACATGATTTGGAGCCTAAAGCGGTCTCTTTGGGTTTCACGCCATGACTACCGGAGAAGTAGTGGGCGGCAAGATAGAGTACCGGGTTGGGATTGGTGCTGCCTTCAGCTATGAGAACTTTTTTGAGAGCTGCCTGCACCGCTTTGACATCTTCATCCCACCAGATATCGGGAAACATGTCGCCGGTATGGTCAAAGATCACGTAACCGCTCTCCTTAAGGATAACACGACCGACATAAGGGTTCTGGGCCCAGGTCGGGTCATTGGCCGGGATCTGGGCCAGATCGATTGGGCTGACCGGACCAAGTTTGGTTGGCCGTTTGTACTCGCTGATAATAGCGTTAAGTTCCTTTAAGTAGAGGATTCGGGCTCCACCAAAGGCCAGATCACTCATGTCGGCATCTTCCTGCGGATTGGTGTCGACCCAGGTCATAACCGTAATCGGGTTGCCGCCGACCACTTGGGGGTAGCCGTTGATGCCGTTAGCGTAATAGAGCGGTGGGTAGAACTCATTGTCCGTAAGATCGGTATATTCGAGGGGAACACCCATCGCCTTCATGCCTTCATAACCGGCCTGGAGAAAATATTTCCAGAAATCGAATTTGAAATTGGTCGGCATGCCGTTGACCAATTGGCCGGGATCGGATTCTCCATTCATATTGAAGTAGTCAACCATCTGGGTCTGGATATCCATTGACTCGATGCCTTTGCCATCGGCTTCAATATGTTGGGAGACCATATTAAAATGAGGTATGCCGTATCCGGGCGAAGCGGAATAGACCGGTGATATGGCGTAATCCGGTGAAGGGAAAGCCATAATTGCGCCATCGCCGCCGGGCAGGATATTGAAGCCCATGAGGTTGTCGAAGTTACTGTAATAACCGAGGGTGTCATCGAATGCTCTGAAGGCCCAGGTTCTGCGATAAGGAATATGACAGACTTGACAGGATACTTCGGAGAGGTGACGGCCCGTGGTTTCGCCAAATACCTCTTCATGGCGTACAGCCGGATTATTGCCATGACCCTCTCCGGCGAGATGGCAGCCTTCACAACTCTTAACCCTCGGGTTGGCGTCAAGATCGTTACGCACCATGTGCGCGGTGTCGACCCCTTTAAGAATATTGTGCTTGTCACTTAAGGTTTCCGCAGCGTCGTGGAGATGGCAACTGCCACAACCCATCCAGCCGCCGGACATATGAATGTCATAGCCTCGGTCTTCCTGATCATATGTCATATTGACGAAATGGCCGTTTTTGACAAAGTCGGCCGCAAAACCGATGTTGTAGCGGCGGGCTGAGGTCCATTCGCTATTGCCATGATCCTGGGTCATGACATGGCACTGGCCGCAGACCTTGATCCATTTTGCACTCTCACGGTCTTTGCTGCTGCCGAACATTGAGTCAAACGGTAATACTCCGTCGGGGCCAATGTCACTGAGATTGTAAAAAACTTTAGCTTGCCATTCATCACCATCGCGATCGATGCGGAGATAGGTGACCGGGGCACCATCCTGGTTAAAGTCAAGCCCCATAAGTTCGCCGGATGGCATATAATTGAAAAAATCGGGCAGGTAATCATGGAGAACGGGATTGATTTTACCTTCCTCTATCTTGCCTTCCTGCATATCCTGAATCACCAGAGAGAGGTCAAGTTGACCGGTCTCCGGATTTACATAGCGATAGTCACCCTGCATGATCAAGCCCATGGCATACATGGTTGCGCTCAGTTCTGTGCCGTTTTTGCCGACATAAGGGATACCTTCGCCTTCGAGGAGGCCGGAACGAATGTAGTCTCTGGTTGAAGAGTGAAAACAATCAAAATCGGTGTAAAATTTACCCGGCTCATAAGCCCGCAGGGCGTAAGGAACCGGCAACAGCATATCGTTGGGGAATTGGATATTATAGGCGTAGATAAAATCGTTAAAGAACATGCCCATCAGCATATCCATATCGGCATCCGGCGGCAACAGGCCGGCACCGATCATATATTGGAGAAAACCCTGAAAGAGCATGCCGATGGCCGCCTGGGACTCCTGAAGACGGCCCATTTCGTCCATTACGCCATTTGGATTAGCGCAGTAAGCCGCTTTGATCATGCCGCTCGCATCCCAGATTTTGGCAACGTTCGGTCCGTATAGAGCGAAGGGCAGGTTGATACCTCCGGCTTCAATCTGCTTGAGACCGTCGACCCACATCTGCATCATTTCACCGACGTTCTCTTTCGGGAGTTGGCCTAAAGTAAGTAACGGGGTTGGTCGGCTCATACGTTGCAGAGAGTCGCTGTAGTAGAGGGCCGTGCTGTTTTCAAAGCCGACCTTGGTCGGCATGCCGATGGATATTTTCTGGGCCTTGAAATTTTCATCACGCTCGGCAAAAATCATCATCCGAGGTCGGAAAGTCTGGACTTTGAGACCGTCAGCGGCGCGGTAGCTGTAAGCGCCTTCCGGGTCGATGTGGCAGAGCAGGCAATCAGCCTCAACAACACCGGATTTTGACCAGTCGTGAGGTTTGGGGTCACCGATGTTAGCCATGGTCTCGGAAATGGAATCGGAACCATAGATGGCCATCGTGATGTCTTCAGAATTGTAGGTGTAAAAATCGCGGTCGTAGGAGTGCTCTGGAGCAAGGCTGGGATCACTATAAGGAATTATCTCGCCATTCTCGTCGGCGATTCCTTCGACCGGTCCGCCGCCGGGGTGACAAGATTGGCAGGTTGCAATATGATCGGCGGTGCCCATGTCGAAAAAGTATGGTTTATCTTCGGAGGTAAAAGGGTCAAGAAAACTGCCGCGCTCTTTTTTTACCGCCACCTGGCGGTAAGAGGGGGGTCACCATGCTCCAAATTGGCCAGGGCTCAAAAGATGTCCGTAAGCGTTGGCCAAGTATTTGTAAAGAGGGTTGTCCGCGTTTTCGCTGCACCAGGTATCACTGATCCCTTTGCCGTCTTCACCGGCACCTTCGCGAAAATGGTAAGCTTTAGTGACTTCGTGGTAGTCGTGGCATTTACCACAGGTCTGTTTCGGGCTGTAGGGCGGCCCCGCTTTGTAGACCGAGCCACCGGCGGCAGTGACAATTTCACTGTCGTCGAGTTGATCGATGATCCGATTGCCCTGACCATCATAAAGGGTTACCGGGGGATGGGCGGCCCAAGCCAATAAGGGGGTGAGAGCCAGGAGCAGGGCTCCCAGAATAATAGGGAAAAATCTTTTCATCGAACTACCTCCGAGGGGTTACAAGCTATTTGTTAGAATAAATCATTATTTGTTGAACTCGCACCCCAAGGGCACTTCCTTCAGGGCGTAAAAAGTTACGGGATGGCTAAGTTAAAATTTCGATAGACAAGATGTTGTGGTTTTTCAGGCGCGAGACCATACATGTAGTATGTCGAGTGTCTGGAAAATCACAACAACGCAGGATATCGGAACTTTTTACAACGCCATCATTATTTGCGCAAAATTATGCCCTTATGACATTTCATGCACTCACCGGTTTCATGGCAGACATTACAGCTGCGGAAATTGCGCCGGGCGGCTTCGCCGTGGCCGTTTTCGCGCTGATAGGCCATCCAGTCGCCCCGATAGTGAGAGACCGGTTTCTGGTGTTTATGGCAATCGACACAGTAGCCGGCCGGATGACAGGTGGCGCAGGTGCGGCGATCATGGGTTGCTTCAACCCCGTGCCCTGTGGTTTTCCAGCCAAAATTGTGATCTTTGGGTTTTTCAGTCTGATGGCACTTTTCGCAAAAAGCCTGGCGGTTGGGGTGACAGCAGACGCAGGAGTCGGTCAGCTTGCTGGCAAAGCCGTGTTGGGCCTCCCAGTCCTGACTGTGAGTTGCCGGTGCCTTGTCGGCCCGGAGTTCAGTATGGCAGGCGTCACATTCGGTTGGGCCATCCTCTTTTTTATGGCAGTTAATGCAGAGTGTCATGGTCGGGCCCTTGTCAAAGCCACGATCTTTTTTGATTGAATAGTGGCAGGTGTCGCAGTCGAAATCGTTGTGGACTTCATGAGCAAAAATCAGGTCGGCAAAACCTTCCGCTTTTGCGGCGTGCTTGATTTCGTAGTCACGGGCCGCACTTTCCGGCGTATGACAGAGAAGACACTCTTTAGAGGGCTTATCGGGATCAAAATCGTGGCACTCCTGACAACCGGCCATGGTGGCGGCGGCAAAATTGCCATCATCATCTTTTGCATGGCAATCGTCACAGCTCGCTTCCTGCTCAACGATGTGGAATTTGTGGCTGAATTTGAGGCCCACTGATGATTTGCAGGCCCCCAGAACCAGAGCTCCAAGTGCGATTGCGGCAAACCCTAACCAGAAGAATTTTCGTTTTTGCTTACACATAAAAATTGCCCGTTATAGTAGTTGAATGTTGGTAACCTGGAATTTCTTTGCTTAAAAGTTGAGATCAAGAGTGATAGTTAAAGAGTTGATGTGGTCTACCCCTAATTCATCTTCATAGAAATCATCGTTGGCATATTCATAGGCCAGTTCAATGTGGGAATGGTCGCAAATTTGATAGGCGATCGAAGCCCGGTAGCTGTTTGAAGCTTCACTGTCGAGCATGCTGTTGACATCTTCATTTTTATAGTAGTATCCGGCGGCAAGCTCAAATTTCTCAAAAAGTTCCTGTTCTATGTCGAAAAAGCACGAAGTTGATTTACCTTCGTAATATCTATCCCGATCTTCCCACCAGTGACTGACTCCGGCGCTGCAGTGGAATCCGTGCCAGCCGAAACATTCATCAAGGTCAAAGCCTCCGGTAACTCGTTGGAAATCGGTGTTATAGAGATTTTCATCTTCACTGCTGGAGAGGTTGCGATTGGTGTAACGACCGAAAACGGTAAGTCCTTCAAGCAGGGGGATCGGCTGGCTGATATGGAAATCGAACTCGTAATAGCCCTCTTCCTTCATCAGATAGAGGCGGTTCATTCTTGAACTTAAAGCTTCATCAAGAGTGTAGGTAAAATCAAAGAGAAAATCGGCTTTAGAGGAGATTGCGTAACGGCGGTAGATAGAGAAATCAAGCACGGTACCGGTGGCCGCGATGGTGGTTTCGAGACCGGCATCGAAAAAACGGGTATGGCTATTGATGAAAGCGACGCGGCTGCGAAATTTCCAGAGATCCGAGGGTTGCCAGTACATGGAAGTTTCCCATGAGGTTTCGTCAAAGAATACGGCATTGAGATCAATCGCCAAGCCCGGTAGCGGGCGGATTCTTAAATTAGCGCCGCTGATGCCATCTTGTCCCAGATCACTGTAGTGCTGGGTTATTAATCCGCCAAAAGCTTCAATTTCCAATCCCAGCCACTGGGGTACGTCATAGCGGGCCCAAAGGCCGTCAAACTGGACGGTTTCGGCCCCATAGGCATATTGACGCCCGGCTCTTACTGTAAGGTTGTCAGTAAAAAGGCCGGTTTTTTCCAGATAAGCGTAGTAGCATTCAAAGTCTTGTCGATGGCTGCCGCGACTGTCCGTATAGTCCTGAAAGATCGAGCCCTTGCGCGTGCCGTCCAGATCTTTGGCATAGCTGGCCATCGAGGAGAATGTCAGGCCCAGATCCTGCCAGCCGGCATCAATTGCCAGGGTTTCGAAAAAATCCTGATCCCGGTCTTCATCAACAGCCATCTGACTTGATGGGCCGTCAGACCATTGTAACCGGTATTCAGAGGTGCTTCTTACCGATATGTCTGCTCCACCCAATTCCAGAGCCCAACCGGAGGTTGCCAACAAGCAACATCCGATTACGATTCCGGCCACAAATTTCAATCGATGCCATCTTAATCCAGCCATCTAAAAAATCCTCTATCAAAAAAAGTTAACCACGGCCCTTAGGCACGCGCAAAAAAGCAACTTAAACGTGGTCTTAGTTTGCGGTAGTTGTTTAGGGGTAAGGGTTATATGGCACATTAATATATGTTAATTTTGCATTTACTTATATTAACCTATCTGATTTGTCAAGTTTTAAGTCGGGGTGAACTCACAGTAATCCTGCGATTAAAACATCTTCGGCCCATGATGTTTTAAAGTTGGTGGTAGTTTATGGTATTTAAATAGTGTTATATAACACATTGATGTATATCAATAGTAATTCAATTATATCAACATGTTTGATTTGTCAATATCTAAATCAATACTATATAGTTGATATTTTGCACTGATAAAGTTGATAACTGTACCAAGGTTATGATCGTTGGTTATGCTGTTATTTCGGTTGGAGGATTTGGCTCCGTTGGACAGGATTTTACTAAGGTCGGCGAGCTGAGAGTCAAGTGAATAAAAAAAGCACCTCCAGCTAAGGCTGAAGGTGCTTTGGGATGTAAGGTCATGGTATATTTAGATTTTAACTAATAGCTAACGGGATGATGGTCGGTTTATCATCTTGTTGGTTCTCGTGAAGTTCCCCTTCAAATTGAAAGGTCTCTTCAGTTGTTGTAGTGGTCGTATCTAATGTTGCTTTGTTGGCTTCAAGTCTTTTCTTTTGGAAATGGTCAACTGAACAGAGAATAATAGATATGAATACCAGACCGCCCCAAGCGATAACTAAAGGAATAACCAGCATGTTAAGGGACGGGATGAAGGCTGCCGGGATCGCCATGATACCCATGAATTTGCCCATAACCAAGAAGATGGCACCAAGCTTGGTCAAGGTCGGGATGCTCTGGATGAGCTCAATTATGTCAGTGGATTCGTCGTTTTGATAGCCGTAACTGCGACTGTAAGTTCGGATTTGGCTGGGGCTCATGGTCTACTCCGAAAAGCTATGTGAATTTTCACACTTTAACGGCTCTCTTATGCGTTTTGCAGATTCTGCTGGAACACAGACCGCTTTTTCTGCCTATCATCTCTTCTTAGTATAGTCGATTGTCTCTGATTGTCAAGTTTTTATTAAGCATTAGGCAGTTACCACTTTTCCTCCAATTCAGGAGCCGGAGACTTTTTCTTCGAGGTTGATCTCTTGTGTAACATAGTATTCGCTTGTCAGGTTACGTTCAACAATTTCATTGCCGAGCAGAGTTTCCAGGGTTTTTGTTACATCCAGACACTTGCCACCCTCAAAACCGGCCAGTTGTAACTCCACGGCACCATCTGTGCTAATTGATATATTAATTTTTTCCATGATCTGTTTATCTCCAAGTAGTTGTTTGTAGTGGTCTTCGAAAAAGTTTTAAAGAGCCCGGCTTAAGGTCATATTGATGGCGCCGGCCTTACTCTCTTCATTTGTAAGGAGGAAGCCTTGTTGAGCCAGGGTGTCTTTGACGACATTGTAGGCATAGCGCTGATTTAAGGTGTTCATGAACGTGGTTTGGTCAACGTCCTGAATAGAGTCCCAGTCGGCGACCACATCATAGGTTTCGCCATTAAAACGAAATCCGATATCGTAGCCGCTTTTGGTGGGAATGATGATGTCGGCTTTCTCCTTCTTCCAGAGCCAGCCCTTGGCTTTTAATTTACCTTCCTGATACTCAAGTTCCATATCACTGATCGCTTTTTTAAGAAAAACCTTGTCGGCAATCTTGCTTTTGATCTTGGTAAAGTGGGACATCACTACTCTCCTATAATTCACTGTTGGCTTTACGGGTTCTTTGGGCGGCCCAGGCTTTTAAGGCGTCGATTTTTTCGCTCATCAAACGTGATATCGGGATAATTTCATCAACGCTGGCAAGGACGTCAGCTTCGGTAAATTCGCGCTGGTTATCGTCAAAAGCGTTGAACATGGCATCATAAATAATCTGTTCGATTTCGGCTCCGCTGTAATCGGTTGTCGCGTCTGCAAGCTTTTCAAGGTCAAACTGGCGAATGACAGGACGAACCTTTTCCAGGAGTACCTTGAAAATTGCCTGCCGCTCCGAGGTCGAAGGCAGGTCGACAAAAAAGATTTCATCAAAACGTCCTTTACGCATCAGTTCGGGTGGAAGCAGGGCGACATCGTTGCCGGTGGCAATAATAAATACGGGTTTGGTTTTTTCCTGCATCCAGGTGAGAAAGGTGCCTAAGATTCGGGCCGAGGTGCCCCCGTCACCGGCCGAACCGGAACTTCCGGCGAAAGCTTTTTCGAGTTCGTCAATCCAGAGAATGCAGGGAGAAATAGTCTCAGCCAAGTTAATTGCCTGGCGCAGGTTCTGTTCCGATTCACCCAGCAGGCTGCCGAAGACTTTACCCAGATCCATACGGAGTAGGGGTAGTTTCCAGAGTCCGGCCGTCGCTTTGGCGGCCAGACTTTTACCGGTTCCCTGAATACCGATAATCAGAATTCCCTTGGGTGCCGGCAGGCCGTAATCCTTAGCCTTGTGGGTGAACACCTGACTCCGTTTGCGCAACCAGGCTTTGAGGTTTTCAAGGCCGCCGATATCGTTTAGGCTCTCCTGAACCGGGAAAAACTCAAGAATTTCACCTTTTTTGATGATACCGCGTTTCTCCTGAAGAATGATTTCAATGGCACGTTCATCGATGGAGCCGTGGGTGATGATGATTTTTGAAAAAAGATTATTGATATTAACCATTGAGAGTCCGAGAGTTGACTCGACAATTTTCTCTTTAAGCTGTGGGGTTGGCGGTTTTCCCTGAGCCGCACTGACGACGACGCTGTCGAGCGCTTTCTCTATTTCAGCATAGCCGGGCAGTTCAAGTTCAATTTGACAGACATCTTCACGCAACTCAATCGGCAGAGTCGGGCTCGGGGTGGTCAAAACGATAGTTTTTTTGGTGAACTGGAGATCGTGGTTGAGATTTCTTAACGAGCGTAAGATAATGCTTTCACGAAAATGGAGGTGAAAATCGCGCAGGATAAAGATGGCGTTGCCCTTGAATTTCTTGATTTCCTGAAGGCAGTTGATGGGATCAGCTCGATCCTTATTCTTGATGCCGGTCATCTCTCCCTTGATCGACTTGAAACCGTCCCCCAGATCCCATGTGATGATGTTCTTGTCTTTGAAAAGAGGAGATTCGGCCATCATCGACAGAAAACGGGCCTCCTCGTAAGTGACCACGTTGATTAGCGAATGGTTGCTGCGGATGGTGGTGTTGAAACGATCAAGAAAAGTCATGGTTCCTTCCTAAATTAACCGCATAAGTTATATGACATAGCTTTACATTTATTAATCAAATCAAGGTTGCCGGTCAAGCTGAAAATCTGCTCTTCTCCACTTTGATTAAGACCCCAGGCGCAGATTTCTCCGTTTTCCATAATTCGAATGTGAATCGGCGACTCTTTTTCAGTGGTTTTGTTGGAGGTGGCAAAAACTTTCTGAGTTGAGTTGTTCATTTGTTAATTCCTTCGTGACTATTCAGTTGCCAACTATAAAGTAATTGCAAATAGAGTGAACACCGCTCTGCTTTCCATAACCGGGGACACAGCTCAGCTCGTCACGGGCTCTTGTGCCTCTTCAGGGTGAAAGCCCGGCCTGGAGGTATGTCCCCACACCGAGACAATTTGAAAACGGTATCTGAATAATAGTTACAATTTCATTATTCCAAACGTACCGATTTCTTTCGTTTCCAGATAGTCTGATTGCGGCGCAGATCCTTGACTGTAATCAGCAGGTCGCAGTTTAAACTGATATCAAAAGTGATTTCTAAACGTTGTTCATTGTCTAAGGCTGGTGGATCGAGAGGAATAATCTCAGGCCGGGCTTCATTGATGAATGATTGTTGCTCCTCGCCCAAGTTCTCTTCCAACTGCATGCGGCCGGCGTCATCAACGACAATCTCGCGATCACAGCTGCTTTCGGGACGATCCATACGGAAAATGTCAAGCTCAACCTCAAGCTGACCGACAAAAAAACCATTGGCAACAATACTGGTGATGCCGTGCTGGGTCGGGTAGGGGGTGCCTTTCGGAACAATGATGTCGTAGCGGTA
>JAYEGS010000287.1:0-1986 GCA_034659215.1 Pseudomonadota bacterium
CCTGTTTTGCGTTTCAAAAATTGATTTTTGAGCCAAAATTAATTTTCATTGGTCGCCAGAAGAAAATTACCGATAGTTCGGGTTCTGGCGACCATGGTTTGTATTTTTACTTTTTACGAGTCCATCAGTAGATAGCCAACCAGCAGAAAAAAGAGTATGATTGTAAGACTCATACTGTAGAGATAGGTGGTTATCAGGCCGGGTTTGCTTTTCATCGGTTTCCTTAAGCATTTATTAACACGCTTTTTTTGTCGGTCGCTTATTTTTCCAGCGCTTGAGCGCAAGAAATACACAATGGTGCGGTCGGGTCAAAATCAAGACGTCGGCTGTCGATATCTTCTTGGCAACGTGGACAGATGCCAAAATCGCCGGTCTCGATTCTTTGCAGGGCGGCTTTTATCTGTTGCAGTTTAAGTTGTTGGCGTCTTCGGCTCTCAAGCGCTACTGCCTGGGCCTGGATCGCCTCCATCCGGGAGAGGCGGCCGACACTGGTTTGATCAAGTTCGACCGTTTTGGTTCCTTCTTGGCCGGCTTTTTGGCTGGCAAGAAGTTCATTCCTGAGGTCGAGAAGTTGTTTTTTATAAGATTCCATATGTTTACTATATTGCAGTGACATTATCGTGTAAAGAAAAAAGTAACTATTCAGCTAACCCGCAAATTAAAATATTTGCGCTGATTAGTTACAGGCGTTTTTTGTTGCCAAATTGTTCAGCTTAATAGTAGTATGTGCGATTATGATTGAGAATGGTTGGTCGGCCGCTATCGACTCTTTGCGTCAGGCCCAATATGATTTGAAACTGCCTTTTTCCCTCTTATTACCGGCGGAAAAAGAGGATGATGCAACAACCCTTGTTTGCCAAAGACTTTTGCGTTTAATTCCCGGTAAACGGATGGTTTGTGCCGGCCTTTGGGGTGAGCGCCGGGTGGTTGTGAAACTATTTCTCGACCAGCGTAAAGCCAAACGGCATTGGCTCCGGGAATTAAATGGAGTCAAGGCGCTGCAAACGGCTAAAATTGCAACACCGGAACTCCTTTTTGCCGGTCATCTTTTTTCAGACTCTTTGCCGATTATTATCTTTGCCGAGTTGCAACCGGCGACGACCCTGGTTGATTTATGGTTTGTTTCTCAAGGGGTTGCACAGCAGGAAACCCAAGTTCAGCAAGAGTTGCTTAAGGCTGCGATTGAGACGATCGCTGCCCACCATCGGGCCGGTCTTTTGCAGAGTGATATTCATTGGAGTAATTTTCTCTTTAATGATGATCAGGTCTTTACGATTGACGGTGATGCGGTTAACAGCTCCAGCCTGGGAACGGAGCTTGGTCGGGGAAAAAGCCTGGCTAATATTGCTCTGTTTTTGGCCGAATCCTATCCCGGCATAGATCAACATCTCGATCTTCTCTGGCTAAGTTATTGTCGGAGCCGGAACTGGTTGGTCGAGGCGGACGATGTCGGGCAGTTAAAAAGTCTGATTAACGGACATCGCCGGGAAAAGGTCGACAAATATGTGGTCAAATCATTGCGCAATTGTACTGCCTTTGCCGCCAGAAGCGAAAACCATTTTTCTCGTCTCATTGACCGGCACTATTTAAACCCGGCTTTTAGTGATTTTTTAGCTGAAATTGATGCGTGGATGGTCGATGGTGAAATTCTCAAAGCCGGTAACAGTGCGACGGTGGTTAAACTCGATTGTGCGGGGCTGAACCTGGTTGTAAAGCGTTATAATATCAAGAATTTCAGTCATGCCTTGCGGCGCTGTTGGCGTCCCAGCCGGGCTTATGTCTCCTGGAAAAACGCACAGCGCCTGAGTTGGTGGGGGGTTGCCACCCCTAAACCGATCGCCATGCTCGAAAAACGTTGTTGTGGATTTCGTTCCACGGCTTATTTCATCAGTGAGTATGTTGCCGGGAGTAACGCTTTTGACTATTTGCGAAGATCTGATCTCAATAAATCAGATCTTAAAGCCTGGTTACTTCAATTTGCCGTAC
>JAYEGS010000288.1:0-10168 GCA_034659215.1 Pseudomonadota bacterium
GGCGTTAAAGATCTTCTCCAGATTATTTACCGCAGTGGTCTCCTTCTTAATCCGTATGGAATCCCGGTTTTTGAGAAATACCTCCCGCGCAATTTCCCAGCTTGAGGAGGCATAAAGTTTTTTGAATTTTTGGTAATTCATGGAAATCTTGCCTGTACCTATAATTAAGGTGTTAAGTTGTAGCGGGTAGTGTTGATCATCGCTTCGCCCTGCTTCGCAAGGGGACAGAGCTCAGCCCGGCTAAGGGCTGGCGCCCTGCCTGGAGGTCTGTCCCCGAATCGAGATAGTTTTATGATAAGTTTTTTAATATCCGTTTCGCGACTGAGCTTTTATGGACTTCGTCGGCCCCATCGTAAATTCTGGCGGCCCGTTCATGGCGGTAGAAATAGGCCAGGATTGTATCATCGGTCATGCCCATGCCGCCATGCACCTGGAGGGCTCGGTCGACAATTTTATTCATGGTGTTGGCGACTGTAAATTTGATTGTGGAGATCGAATCACGGGCCGCGGCCGCCCCGTTTTTATCAATCTGCCAGGCCGAGTTGAGCGTCAAAAGTCTTGCCGCCTGGAGTTCGGCTGCGGATTCAGCAATCCAGTTCTGGATCGTCTGTTGCTGACCTAAGGTTTTGCCGGAAGGAGAGATTACCCGCTCATTGGCCCGATTGCACATGAGATCAAAAGCGCGTTGGCAGATTCCCAGCCAGCGCATGCAATGGTGAATCCGGCCCGGGCCTAAGCGATCCTGGGCGATGACAAAGCCATGACCTTCAGTCCCCAGCAGGTTTTGTTGGGGAACCCGGCAAGATTCAAATAAAATCTCCGCGTGACTGAAATAACCGCTGCCTTCATGACCCATAACCGGGATATTGCGAACCCGGTTGAAGCCGGGCGTACTCGTCGGGACAATGATCATGCTGGCCTGCCGATAGGTCGCCGCCTTCGGGTTGGTGACCGCCATGGTGATGGCAAATTCAGCCCCGTCTGCGGCGGTGGTATACCATTTGTGACCATTGATTACATAGTCATTGCCATCTTTAATCGCCGTGGTTTCCAACATGACCGGATTTGAACCCGGCATATCCACTTCGGTCATGGCAAAGCAGGAGCGAATTTCGCCCCGAACCAGGGGATTTAGATAGCGTTGTTTCTGTTCTTTTGTGCCGTGGTCGTGCAATATTTCAACATTACCGGCATCGGGGGCCTGGCACCAGAAGACAAAATGGCCCAGAGGAGACCGGCCCAAGGCCTCGGATACCAGGCCGTGTTCCAGCAGTGAAAGTCCCATGCCGCCGCACTCAACCGGAAAATTGGGTGCCCAGAGCTCCATTTTTTTGACCAGTTCCTGTTTTTCCCGGAGTTTCGGTAGTATATCTTCAAACTCACTCGCCAAAAATTCCGGTTCAAGGGGGATAAGTTCCGCCTCGACAAATTCGTTGATCATATCGACAATGGTCTGAATTTTAGCTGAAATGGTGAAATCCATCAATATCTCCTCTGTTTTTTTATTTTTTTATGAAAGTTTCTATAAATTCAATTACATCTGCAGTAATGCAGATATCTGAGTGGCGAAATATTGGAGCTTCCGGGTTTTTGTTAATGGAGACCACAAATTCGGCCTCCTTGATTCCGGCTAGATGTTGGGATGAACCGGAAATCCCGCAGGCAAGGTAGAGTTTAGGCGCAACCGTGGCGCCGGTGATACCGACCTGGTGTTGATGTTCAAGCCAACCCATATCAACCAGGGGCCGGGAGGCTCCTACGGCTGCCGCCGGGAAACACTGGGCAAGTTTGAAAACAGATCCGAGGTTTTCTTTCTCTTTGAGACCGCGACCGGCGGCGACAATGACTTTGGCTTTTTTCAGGGCCTGGTTTTCGCTGTTTTTTTTCACTGTCCGGCGATGTTGAATGCGTTTTTTACCGTAAGCTGCGGGCGCAAAAGAGATTTTGCGAATCTCTACTTGCCCCGGTTTTTTCTCTTTTTCACTGTCCGGTTTGAAGCTTCCGGGTATCAAGGTCAACACTACCGGTCGGTTAGCGGCCGGGCGTATCATCAGGTTGCGGGTATTGTTGAATCCGGGGCGGGAATAGATCACCCCTTCTTCATCGTATCGGATACCATTGACTCCGGGTATCGATGCGGCATTCAAGCTCAAAGCCAGGCCCGGAGCAAAATCTTGTCCCTGGGAGGTGTGGGCGATCAGGATATGAGAAGGGTTCATTTTTTTGCTTGGAGCCTTACAGGTTGATTTCTTGTTTTTTGACATGAAAACGTTCTCATAAGAATCTCCTGTTTGCGGGTTTGCCCGCATAAGTTGCTCAAGGCAATAGATATAGATTTCGCTGATATAGGTTTCAAGTTCCGGTATCTGCAACCCGATGACATCGATGCCGGTCTGTTTTGCGATTTTTTCAGCCAAAGGTGCGGGGTCATCGGCTGGGACGATGATATTGATGGTCGGGGAGAGCTGTTTCAGGGCCGGGCTATTTTTTATTTTACGGGCGGCGGCGACCAACTCCCAGGTAACCGGTCGGATTTGTCCCTCCCAAATCTCAGCAATAACCAATATCTGTTTCATATAAGATCTTTCTCCTTTAACCAGGTGAACAACTGTTCCGCCTTGTCGGATAAAGAGCCTTTCAGTACCCGGCCGGATCTGGTTTTTTTCGGGTCTTCCATGCCGAGGAAAACCTCTCTTGCCTTGATCGGTTCAGGGAAAAGATCGGCCTCCTTTAAAGTTTTGATCTCCTTTTGGCCGGCGGCCAACATGTTTGAGAGGCGGGGATATCTGGGGGTGTTGATGCCGGCCTGAATGGTTAGTAGTGCCGGCAGCCGGATTATAAGGCAGTCTCGAAAGCCATTTTCCAGCTCCCGCTCAACCTCAATTAGATTGATGACATTGTTGTTCGCAGGTAAACTGGTTTTTATTACGGCAGTGGCACAGGGGAGTCCCACAATTTTAGCCAACATCGGGCCGGTTTGGCCGGCCATCATGTCTGTCGACATGATCCCGGTTAGAACCAGGTCGTATGGTATTTTTTTTGCTACTGCCGCCAGTCGGGTTGCCGTTACAAAAGAGGAAATATAGCCGCTATCTTCAGTAACTATATGATATCCCCCGTCAGCGCCTAAGCCAAAGGCTCGCCGGATGATCTTTGACCATTCAGGCGGGCCGACCGTGACCACATCCACGGCTATCGGTTCCAATAATTGAGGGGCAAGTTGCTCTTTTAAGCTAAGAGCTTCTTCCAGTGCATGGAGGTCAAACCGGTTTATCTCCCCCTCATCGCCCACCTGTTTAATGCAAACCAGAATCTTCATGCTTTCGGCATACACCGGAGTTCGACTCATGTCAAGAGAAAAAAACGAACGAACGTTCATATTTTTGGTGTGGCTATGGTTGGTATGTTGCTATAAAGTTATCGCAAACATTGTGCCTGTTAGCGTCGCCCGGCCCGGCGCAGAGCGCTGGTAGAAAAATCTTTTATCGGTTTTTCGCGATCGAAGATAAAGGTGTTTTTTTCTTCGTTATCGAGGAGGTTGAAAAGGTAGCGTCCGGTGCGAAAGTCGTAATGTACCTCGGCCGTGAGCCAGGTACACGGGACATCGTAAAAATTGATCATAAACCCTTCGGCAGAACGCCATAATTGGTCATGCTTGTCATACTTGTCGGTGGCGACAATACTCCAACTATCTTCGTCTATGTAAAATACCCGTTTCTTGTAGAGATGGCGGATGCCGTTCTTGAGGGTGGCTTCCACTACCCAGACCCGATGTAACTCATAGCGCAGATAGTCGGGGTTAAGGTGTAGTGGCTGGATGATATCTTTATATTTCAGGGTGTCGCTGTGGAGCAGATAACTGTTGTAGGGAATGTACATCTCTTTTTTGCCGACCAACTTCCAGTCATAGCGCTCGGGGCTGCCGTTGAACAAGTCATAGTCATCGACGGTACGAACTCCCTCAGAACCGGTGTCCGGGGTGTCAAAGCAGAGTTGGGGAGCCCGGCGGACACGGCGCTGTCCGGGGTTGTAGGCCCAGGACTTGCGGGTTTCGGTATTCTGATTTAAAGTGTCATGAACCAGTAGAATACGACCGGCGACACGGGGCGGCCCGAGCAGGGCATGTTTGACGAATAAGATGACATTGTCCATCTTCTCTTCAGTCATCCCCGGCAGGCAGTATTGAAAGCGAGTTTCCGTCCGTTCTTTACCCAGGTTGTAACCACCTGTGCGGGTTACCGGAGCGTAGACGCAGGTGCGATCAACGTAGTTGCCCCGCCAGCGCACTAAATGGTTCCAGATTATTTCCAGGCCATTTTCAGGAATCGGGAAGGGTGTCCCCTCGGCAGCATTAAGCAAGCCGTTACCATCTTTAGTTAAAGCTGCAACCGGGGCAATCTTTTTGGTCGCATTATAGATTCGCTGGGGAGCGGACATTGTCCGGCGGCTGGGGTAGACATTGAGAAAGTAGTTTTCATCGGCGGCGAGCAGAGCTTTATGACCTTCTGTAAGCTGGTCAGTATATTCCGTCATATTGGCCTGGTTGATCTTAAATAGCACTTTATCGTCGGCGAAAGGATCGGGATGATGATCGCCGGGCTTATAGTTAGCCGGGGGTTGGGTGATGCCGCCATCCCACGCGGGAATCGTACCCTCGGCATTTCCTGCCTTCTCACTGCCGAATGGGGTGAGATCATGGCCCAGACGAGCTACATCTTCGGTTGAGGTTTTGGCCTGAGCCCCGGATGTACAAAATATCATGACACACAGTAAAATAGTTACAAAGCCAATGTTTTTTTGCATTTTATCTCCCTTTGATATTCTGAGTATCCCACTGCCATACCCCGGAATTAAATTTTCGTCAATATAAAACGAATAGTCATTCATTATTTTATTGACTTTGTATCTTTAACATACTAATTTAATTGGAAAAATCACTGAAATAAGGGAGAATATTATGACAAATAAATCATTGTCCGGCAAAGCTGCTCTGGTAACCGGATGTGGCCGAGGGATTGGTAAAGCCATTGCCAAGACCCTGGCGCAAGCCGGGGCGGATATCGTAATCAACGATATTGATCTGGATGCGGCAGAAAATTTGGCCCGAGAGCTTGAGAGTCTTGGCCGAAAAAGTCTGGTTTGTTGCGGGAGTGTCGCGGAGTTGCAGGATGTGGAGGCGATGTTCGCAAAGATTAAAAAGGAGTTCAACGGCCTCGATATATTGGTGAACAATGCCGGCATTACTCGTGACAATATGCTTGTACAAATGACTGATCAGGAATGGGATCTGGTTATGGATATCAATCTCAAAGGGGTCTTTTACTGTATCCGGGCGGCGGCGGCCATGATGAAGGAGCAAGGGTTCGGCAAAATAGTCAACCTGACGTCGGTAACCGCCCTTACCGGAAACGTGGGACAGGCCAACTATGCCGCTTCCAAGGCCGGGGTTATCGGCATGACAAAAACCCTGGCCCGTGAGCTGGCCCGGTATCAAATAACTGTTAATGCCGTGGCCCCGGGTTTTATTGAAACCCCGATGACCGAGTCGATTCCGGAAGATATTAAAAAGGGTATTGTCAGGGGGATTCCCCTGGGCCGGGCCGGAAATCCTCAGGATGTTGCCAATTTGGTCAAATTCCTCTCCGCCGCTGATTCGGCCTATATTACAGGTCAGGTTATTTCCTGTAACGGAGGATTATACATCTAATTTTTACTTAGCCATCCCGTGATTTTTTACGAATGCATCAATGTTGATGAACTTGTAAAAAGTCACGAGATGGCTGCTAATAATCAATAATCGGCCGACGGTTGGCAAGGATATCTCCGGCGCTCTCGAATAAAGCCCGCATCTCTTCATCATCCGGAAAGATTAAAACTTGTCCTATAAAAGCAATCATGGGCTGCAACATATCCAGCAGGCGTTGTGATTTAGTTAAAGCTCCGGTGAGAACGACGGCGTCGCAACTACCCTTAAGAACCGTAGCCATAGCCCCGATATCTTTCGCTATCTGATAAGTCATGGCCTCAAATACTGCGATGGCGAGTTGGTCGCCATGCTTAATCTTTTCTTCCACTTCGAGCCCATTTTTAGTGCCGAGATAGGCCATCATGCCGCCTTTGCCGACCAGTAGTTGTTTGATCTCATTAATCTCCAGTTTACGTTCTGAGAAAAGAGAACAGGCCTCTAAAAGTGGTAGTGTCCCGGCCCGTTCCGGTGTGAAAGGGCCTTCACTTAAACCATTTGTGCAATCAATAACCCGACCTTCAAAATGCGCCCCAATAGTAATTCCACCTCCCAGATGAGCGACAATCAAATTGCACTCTTCATAACTTCTTCCTAAAGCAGATGCCGCCTTCCGTCCTGCCGCTTTGTGACTTAATGCATGGAAAGCGCTACGGCGTTGGATTTCAGGGATGCCACTGAAACGGGCCACCGAGGCAAATTCATCGGTAGAAGGAGGATCAATAGCATAGGCTGAAACTTGGCCTTCCCGGGCCATGGAGAACGCCAAAACCGGGCCCAGAGAAGATGGATGGTGTCCATAACGACCGGCTGAAAGGTCATTGCACATGGCATCATTAACCCGAAAAATGCCAGCTGTTCCAGGCTTTTGTAAACCACCCCGAGAAATTATCAGGTCTAATTTCCCCGGGTCTGCGCCATTTTGGGTCAGGAATTTGTGGATCGCTATTTTGAGGCGCTCAACTAGAAGGTTAAACCCGTCTTGGTTATATAACTCATGGTTGTCATGAAGTCCGAGCGGCAAAGTCGTGCTGAACGGTTCACCATCGCCCTTGTCCAGAGCCAGTTTGATCGTTGTTGAACCAATATTAATAGCTAAAATCATAATATTTCCATACCTTCACATAATAATCATTTCCGAGAAAAATTATAGGCGACCAGACAGAGGGTGATTTCAGCTACTCTTTCGGAAACCGTCAGGGGCGCTGAGTTCAATAACAGGTGACGATCTGCCGCCAGCAGAACTCCGATGGTCGGCACTTTGCCAATGTATTTAAGGAAGGTCGAGAAAAAATATGAGCTGTTGGTGTCAGGCAAAATATAGAGATCAAAATTACCGGATTTTTTGCTTTCCACCCCCTTGCGCTGAGCTGCAACTTTGCTTAAGGCACAATCAATATCCAAGGGGCCGGTGACCTGCAAAAATTTCCCGAACTGATGGCGAACTGACATCTGTGCCAATATTGCAGCGGTTACGGTCGCCGGAAGTTTAGGATTGACGGTTTCAATCGGAGCCAGGGCCGCAGCATAGATCTTTCGTCTGAAAATATGTTTGAGAAAAGGGGTTACGGTTTCCAGTTGTTTGATTCTGTTTTCCAGGGTTGGGGCTACGGCGACCAGTGGGTCAATGGCAAAAAAAGTTTGTTTCCGGTTGCGGTCATAAAAAGCAGCAAGATAAACCGACTTTTGGTCAAGAAACCCGCCTTCCAGATGCGAAGCGATAAATTGTTGTCTTTTCTCGTGGCCCTGGATAATCAGATCAGCCTCTTGCCGGATACAACATTCATGGGCCATTTGCGCAGAAGCATACATTGAAGTAGATTGACGAAAGTCATGCATGTCGGGGAGTTTGCGCGGCCCGATAAATATGGGTTCGGTGATCAGCCCCTCCTTTTTAACGATAGTCAGGGCTTTTAATAATACTTCATCGGTTGCATATGAAACCACGCACCGCTGTGGCTTTAGCCGCTCGGCTCGCCGCCGGATTTCCGGATATAAATTAATCATTGCTCAACCTTCGGCGTTGGGCGACTAAAGCAACCCCAAAAATAAATTCCCGCATAATACCCTCGGCAATATCGGCTCGCGAAGGTAAGAGCACCGGCCCCATAGACGTATAAGAGCATGAGACCCTGACAATCTCTTTAATAAGAAAATCAAGTTTGGCAATCACATTTCCGGTATTAAGGTCGGGCATCAGCATTATATGCGGCAGGCTGTTTAGGTTGACAGAGTCGCCATGTTCACCCAGGAGAACCTTTTTGAGAACCTGGGCTTCAAGTCGTTGGTAGGAGCAGCCTTTGCTATCTTTAATGACCGGGGTTTTTGCCAGCTTAAAATGCTTATGTTTATCTTTCAGATTGGTACTGTCGGAGACCAACTCCATCACTTTCGGGCAGCTATAACCTAACAGCGGCATAACCTGTAGGGCGTTGTTCAGAATGGCTCTTTTTTCGCTTTCATCGGGAGAAATATTAGCTCCGGTATCAGTTAAAAGAACCAGATGATCACAGCCTATGATGTCCCAGAAAGTCTGGACGCTGATTACGGCCTCTTCTTGCCGGGCTTTCATCCGGGCAATGATCGCCCGGTAAACATAGCTGGTTGAAATCTGCCCCTTGCTCACCATCTCAACCTCTCCCGAGGACAACATCTCCATGGCTGTATTGGCAATCTTTTGTCGATCAGTAACTTCGATAATAGGGGTCGTATTGAGATCATAATTTATCTTGCCGGCAGCTTTCTCAATAACCGCACGGCGGCCAATTAAAACCGGCTCGATAAGGCGACGATTGCGGGCATCTTTTACTGCGAGCATAAATTCATGATCTTCGGGGGCAATGATTGCGGTTGTCACGGGCTCGGCGGCTTTGGCCAGCGCCTCTATTTCCGCTAATGAACTTATCATCTATATCTCCTTTTCCAGATCCCCTGAGGTCATGATTCGAAAAAGCGGGTAGAGCGGATTCTTTCGATAAATGGCCAAGGTCTGGTCATGGATCACCTGAGAAAAGGCGGTCGAACAATCTTCGAGAATTACGGCTTTAAAGTCGTGGCAGAGGGCATCCATGGCGGTGGTCAAAACACAGAAGTTGGTGGCAATGCCGGCTACTGCTAAAAGGGTAATTTGTTGTTCATGCAAAGTTTTTTCCAGGTTGGTGCCAAAGAAGGCGGAAAATCGTGGTTTCGGGAGCCAGAGATCCTCTTTTTGCATATCCAGATCGCTTACGACTTCAGCTCCTTTCGTACCGGCTATGGCGTGGGGATGCATGTATGAAGTAAAGATAAAATCATCCTCTTGAAAAGCGTCGGTCGAAAAGATGATCGGGAACCCTTTTTCCCTGAATTGGGCTATCGTTCGATTGATAGAGGGAATTATTTCCCGGGCCAAAGGGGTGATAGGATAGCTTTTATCCTCAGCAAAATAATCCTCGACCATATCTATTATAATAAGTGCCGGTTTTTCCATTATGATCTCCTTTGTCAGCTCTTTTCTTCAGGTTTTTGGTCGTCGTTTGTAATCTGCAGTTGATCTAAACTATGTTCAAAATCTTCACGCTCATGCTCTGTGAGTCGTGAGAGAAATTGCTGATTTGTGTCAGTATAAATATGGGTGAGATTATCTCGTAATGAACGTGACCGCTCCGTTAAACGGATATATAGGGCACGGCGGTCGTTAGGGGTGGCTTGACGGGTTACCAGCCCATCCCGTTCGAGTCGATCCAGGATTCCGGTGAGCGTGGATTTGTCCAGCGCGACTTTTTCCGCCAGCCGGGTAATCAAAATATTGTCTTCCTCGTAGAGGGCGATCAATAAAAAGAACTGGGGCTGAGAGAGCCCGTATTTAGTCAGGCGCTCTCGGTACACCCGAGTCATCTGCCGGGAAACCTTGCCTAATGAAAAACAGATACATTCCTGAAAAAGCATAACTATTCCTCTGTATTTTAGATGAGTCTATATAAATAGTTTGTGTGCCGACTATTGTCGTACTCGTTTAATGTAGACAAGTAACTATTGTCAAGATAAATTGTAACTTCAGCTAACTCGTAAATTCAGGGGACACAATTCCGATTTCCTGCGGAGAATCGGGTTATGTCCCCAGAATTCACTGAAATCCATTCTCTAACCTTGACTTTGTTGATAGATTTAGTTAACCTTTTCATTGTTGTCGCTGCCAGCGGGATTCTGGCGCGGTACATGAGGCACAAAATCGGTTTATAACCATCAACATCATTATTCTTTTTGAAAGGGGTACAAATCATGTCGGAAAATCAAATTAAGGGCCGTATTGCGGAAGAATTGAGAAAAGCTAAAGAGAGTGGGGTGGTTACCTCTGAAAAGATTTACGAAATTGTCAGACAGGCGGTCTCTGATGCCGTAGCGGAAGGTAAAGGTGGAGCCGAAGAGATCCGACCCATCGTCAAG
>JAYEGS010000289.1:0-10167 GCA_034659215.1 Pseudomonadota bacterium
GTTACGGTTTAAGTTACTAGCAAACAATGATGTTGCTATTAACTTTTTACCGCAAAAATATCAGAAGTTACAATCTCTACCTGTAAGAGGCGGGTTTTTGCCTGTCGCGATAGCGGCTTCGTCCAACCATGGTAATTAACAGAACACCACGGCCCAATACAATTTCCGGAACCATATAAAAGAGAGAGCTTAATAGAACAAAAGCTAATCCCAGAGAAAAGGCTATTCGGGTGACAATACTGGTTCGGGTCAAACTACGGTGGTGGCTGTAGAGTTCGAAAACACTGGAAGTAAGAATCAAAATGCCACCCAGTAGCGCAATTTGCGCGATGCTTAAAATTGATCCCGACCAGGCTGGCGGCAGGATTCCTAAACGCAGGAAGATTCCGGAATAATAAGCCAATACCACCAAGAAAAAATCCCCAGCGGCAAGAAGTAGTGCTAATTTATTCATAATTAACCAACCTCCTTGACCAACCTTCGTAAATTGTGCGATCTTGCAACTCCTAGAGATATTAATCTCTAATCCCCCCAGGAATCTGACCGGGAACCCTTTCTCAAACCAAAACTCTCCCATCTATAAACACAACAATAATATATTAATTTGGCATCGTCAATAAGTCAAAAGTATGCAAATTGTATTAATTAATGAAAAATCACTAACTAGTTATTCAGCAGATGTTTACACTCCTTATCCGTTTAAAAACCACCCAACAAAAAACATCTTAACAATGGCGCCAAAGAAGACAATATGAACCTTCATACTGATATTAACCATAATTTTGACCTAAATAAAGATATCCAAGTTCAACTACCAACCATATTACTAGCACAAACAACAAAAATCAAACAGGGTAGTGACCCCAAAAGTGAAAAAAACTATGGCAGCAGTACCCGCCAAATTCGCTCGGCAGCCCGACCGTCCCATTTGGGTACCCTACATTCACGGCGCTCGGCCGGGCTCTTACCGGCGGGGAAAAATTCACTTAATTGCCGATAGGCTTTCATAATACCCTCGGGCTGATTACCGGCCAGAATATTGGTGCCGAGTTCTATGGTTATCGGTCTTTCAGTATTTTCCCGCAAAGTCAAACAAGGTATGCCCAAGGCTGTCGTCTCTTCCTGAAGACCGCCGGAATCGGTCAAAACTGCAATCGCATCCTGCCAGAGATAAAGAGATTCGCGAAATCCCAGAGGGCCAAAGCAAATAATATTGTCGGCAAGTTTAAGCTTAAATTGTTTCAACATCTTGGCCGTGCGTGGATGCACCGGAAAAAAGATCGGATAATCCTCGGCAATTTTATTAAGACAATCGACAATCCCTTTTAAAGTTTCAGGATCATCAACGTTGGCAGGCCGGTGCATGGTCATAAAGAGATATTGTTTATGTCGCTGCTTCAACTCCGCTACCGCAAAACCAGAAGTATCGCAATCTTTTAGCTTCTCAACCTGGTGCAGCAGATTATCAATCATAACATGGCCGACCATAAAAACCGCATTCTCAGACTTGCCTTCCCGCAACAGATTATCCAAGCCGCTCGATTCGGTGACAAAGAAATAGTCACTAATCGAATCGGTCACCATCCGGTTGATCTCTTCCGGCATCGTCAGATCAAAACTACGCAACCCGGCTTCAATATGCGCCACTTTAATAAGCAATTTTTTCGCTACAATACTGCAAGCCAGAGTTGAATTGACATCACCGACCACAATCACAAGATCAGGCTCTTCTTCAAGACAGACCTTTTCAAACGCAACCATGACCCGAGCCGTCTGTTCGGCATGACTGCCGGAGCCGGCTTCGAGATAATGATCCGGTTCCGGCAATTCCAGGTCATCAAAAAAGGTTTGCGACATCGCATAATCATAATGCTGCCCGGTATGAACAATCAAACATTCGAGATTTTCATACGCCTGCGCCGCTCGATAAAGAGGCGCAATTTTCATAAAGTTGGGCCGCGCCCCGGCCACCAGTAGTGCCTTCAAAACAAACTCCTCCAAAAATAAAAATTGCGGTAAAGATCGTGCTTTGGTAACTACTCATACAACAAGAGAACAAACTCGCGCAACAACAATCCTTCACCCAACCGTATCGTGGCACATCAGAACCGGACGTGACAGTTTTACCAGATGGTATTTATGGCGTATAGGGCTATTTTTCTATCAGCTGATATGAGGGGAATATTTTCAACTACAGAAGTTGCTATCAGTAATCGATCGAAGGGGTCTTTGTGATGAAATGGTAATTTTTTTACCATGCAAACATGACTGAGTGATGGCGAAGTGAGAGTTAATTGGTGACGGATACAAGCCTGTTTAACAAAACTTTCGAGATCGTCCGTCTGAATAATATCATCTTTCTTTAATGCCAGTTCCCAAGGAGAAACAGTTGAAACAATAATCATATTATCAGCACTTTGTATGATTTTGCGGGCTGTCCCTGACAACTTGTCTGGATCCGTTGAGAGCCATATAAATGTACATGTATCAATTAGATATTTCATTTATAAAACTCTGCAAAGGTGTCGTTTGGATCTTTCAGTGGTTTTTTTAATGTAAGCATACCAACGCACTGCCCAAGTTGACGTTGCTGAGGTTTTTCTGGTACCAGGCGGGCTACTGGTTTACCGTTTTTTGTAATGGAAACATCTTCACCCATTGAGACCATCTCAATTATTGAAGTAAATTTAGCTTTTGCTTCAGCAATACCAAATGTTTGCATGTTAAATCCTCCTGTAAAAAAATGACTATACACTAATGATAGTCATTTTTTTACAGGATGTCAACACCGCAATCAAAACTATTACGACCATATCTGTTTTTATCCAAGGACACAGGTATTTTTGATGTCCCCCCGTGTTAGGGTAGTTGTCACCTCAGATGATCAGCGTTCCGGTTAGGAGTTGCCGCAATAGCGTTCTGGAGCGCTATTCAGAGTAATATTTTTCTTTTGAATGGTTCCTCTTTCACCCTGGTGAGAACCGCTGCCCTTATGGTTTAAAATTAACTTTTAAAGTCAAACAGAATGTATTACCAGACAGTAACGATAACTTAGCCAACCACCTTGTTTCCCGCTGCAGTCAAACTCTCAGCCAGCGCCTTTTGTGCCTTTGCCTCACCATGCACGAGTTTAATCTTTCCCGGTTTTTCCGCCATCGCCGCAACCCAGGCCATAAGATCATTACAATCGGCATGAGCCGAATAGCCACTCAGCTGATGCACCCGCGCCTTAATATCATATTTTTTATCATCCAGATAAACATAGGCCCCAGAGCGCCGATGATATCGCAAGATATCCCGGCCCGGCGTTCCATTGGCCTGGTAGCCGACAAAAAGAATATCATTTCTCCGCTCACCAATCCCGGCTTTTAAATGATCAACAATCCGGCCGCCGCTGCACATCCCGCTACCGGCAACAACCACCCCCGGCCCCTGATAATCGAGCAGGCGATGATGCCGTTTATAACTATCGACCCCATAAAGATTATCAAAATCAAGCGGATGATCGCCAGCCGCCAAAAGCCCCCGACTCTCCTGATCCCAGAATTTACCCAAACTTGCATAAATATCGGTAATCTTCAAACCCAGCGGCGAATCAAGAAATACCGGTACCCTGCCCCCGGCCAGATCCGGAAATTTCTCCTGCCACTCCGGCTCAGAAAAAAGCCGATCCATCTCATAAAGCAGCTCCTGGCTGCGCCCCAAAGAGAAGGCCGGAATAAAAACCTTGCCGCCATCAGCCAGGGCCTGACTTAAAACCGCACCCAAACGCTCAATCCGAAACTTGCGATCTCCATGTCTCCGATCACCATATGTCGACTCCATAACCAACAAATCACAAGGCTCTGGAATATCAGGATCCGGTAAAAGCGGGGTCTCGCGACTACCAAGATCACCGGAAAAAACAACCGTCTCACAACTTCCCGAAAACCGCACCCAAGCCGACCCAAGAATATGTCCGGCCCGCCCCAACTTAAACCGAACTCCACCCTTTAACTCAAACTCTTTTCCGTACTCAAAACCCCAGGTTAACCGCTCGATCTCCTCTAAAATCCGCTCGCGCTCATCCCGCCCAAAATCACTAAAGTTTAAAGCGTCTTTCAACATTGGCCCCAATAAAAACGCGGTCGCCTCAGTCGTGATTATCTCACCCCTGAAACCACCGCGCACAATTTCCGGCAAACGCCCGATATGATCAATATGAGCATGCGTCAAAAACAGAAAATCGATCTTTTCCGGCGGCACCGACCACTCAGCCATCGGCACTACCCGATCACCACCCTGAGCCAAACCACAATCAACCAGAACATTAACCCCGTTAACCTGCAACAGATGACAAGACCCGGTTACCGTTTTCTCCCCACCCAGATGAATCAATTCCATACCCAGACCACCCTCCTCACCAAGAACAAAGAAAAATAGGTATCATGTCCCCGGTTTACCCCCTTATTCGCCGACCAAATTTTCATGTAAGACAAACTCGCAAAAAGTCCAATTACCCGATGGCTAAGTAAAAAACTTCATATGCAAGGAACGAAAATTCTAAATTATTTCGACGTACTAGAGTACTTCGTAATGATTTAGAATTTTCAGTGACGCAGCAGATGGAGAGTTTTTACGACGCCATCATGTAAGTGATTCGAGCATACTTAAGAATTCTGTTGGTGTGAACACTGGGATTTTTGATTTTTTAAAGTCCCTGATATTTCTTGTAATAATGTATTCTACTCCTGCGTGCCTGGCAGATTCATGTAAGACTGAATCTTCAAAATCAGTAAATTTTGAATTTAAGGAACTTTCGATAACCACACGGTTCACTGGAGCAATTTCAAATAATGCCATTAAAGAGTGGATACTAATTGCGGCTTTTTCTTTATCGAGGTGTTTTGACAACAGGTAATGAATTGTTGTTACTGTAGTGGCACAAAGAAACCCGGTGATCTCAGACCGTTCAACTTGAGACATTAAAAAAGCAGCATGGTCAGCAAAAGGCTTTCGATCCAAAAGGACATCCAGGATAATATTGGTATCAAAAAGCACTTTCATAAATATTTTTCTTCTAAATAATTTTGGTACTCAGTTTTAGATACGTTGGTATTCTTTAAAATCCCTTTTAAGGACTGAACTTTTGGAGTGATTAAATTGTTTTCCTTTAATTTTTCATTTTTGATTATTACGAAGAAATCAGAGACGATTTTAGATACTGATTTGCCGGTTTTTGCGGAATACTCCTTAGCTGACGTTATTAAATTATCATCAAGCCTCAGCGTTAGTTTTGTATTCATAGATTGCCTCCATAGATTTAAGTGACGGACTATTTACTTAATAGTATACGGCAACATAGCGTGATTGTCAATTCAACTTCCAGGAGCCTCTGTACTATGGTATATTTAAGCCTTCCAGCAGGGGCAAAACACCGGATTTATAGGTATCATGTCCCCGGTTTTTCCCCTGGTTTTTCCCAAGTCACGATCAATGGTTGCGACTGTATCGAGACTAAGTTTTTCTGCAAGATATACTAAACAAGAATCAGCAAAATCCATAGGTAGATCACAATATTTTTCAGTCAAAACGAACTTCAATCCCTAAGTGACAAGCAAAGCACCCAGATCAAAAGGAGAAAGATGTTGTACGTCATCCGTCATCGAATTATTTATCAAGTTTACCAGGTAGAAGTAGTTGCAATTCGGATAAGCCTTCCGATAGCCTTTCAGACCTCTGTAATCAGTAGATTTCAAGCGTTTTTTGTATTTAATTTCAACCGGCCTTAATTCCCCACCATCATCCAGAATCAAATCCACCTCCTGTCTATTTTTAGTACGCCAGAATTTAATTTGATCGGGCGTCATCCCTGACTTGATCAATTCAGAAATCACATATCCCTCAAATAGAAATGAACTGTCCTGCCGCATATCAGGAGGATTGAAATTGTTGATAAAAAAATTTCGCACCCCATTATCCAGAAAATAGATCTTGGGAGTTTTCACCAACTCTTTGTTGCGATTCGTAAACCAGGGAGAGTGGACCGTAACGACAAATGTCTCCATGAGAATTTCAACATAGTTTTTGGCCGTTTTTTCATCTATAGCAGCCACTTGTGCCAACCGGCTGTAACTGGTTTCCTGGCCATGGTTAACAGCGAGATGGCGGATTAATGTTTTCGCATGTTTGATTCGGTCTACCTTCAGGAAATCGACAAGATCTTTTTTAACATAAAGATCAAAAATTGAAGCCAGAACCTCTCTCTTCTCCCGCTCATCCACCTGTGCCACTTCGGGATAACCACCATAGATCAAAAAACGATAGAATTCCTCGAAGGCATCTGGAAGTAAGGCGTCAAGGTTGTTGAGCTGGATATCAGATAACTTTTGCAGCTTTTCATTTATATCGTCTCTGCCACGGAAATGGATATACTCCTGAAAACTCAAAGGGTAGATGCGTAATATCCGTTTGCGCCCGGCAAGGCTCTCCTGGATCCGCTCGTTTATTGCCAGGGATGAGGAGCCGGAGGCGTATATTTTTATATTAGGATGGTGATCACAGACAGATTTCAATACCCGACTGATATCAGAATATCTCTGGAATTCATCAAGGAAAAGGATAAATAATTTCTGTTGTAACGCTTGGTATCCGTTCAGTTTCAAGGTGTTGATAAGGTTTTCGTAGGTACTGACTTGCTCGTAATGAGAGTAGATATCCAGATCTAGAAAAAGACAGTGATGATCTCTGTTGAACTGGTTGTAAAGGCGTCTCAGCAAAGTAGTTTTGCCAACCTGGCGGGGACCGATCAAAATCGTAATTTTACGGTTATTTTTTTGCTTCTCTAAAGCGGGATAAATCTGTCTATTTCTATACATACCCTTACCTCAACCTAAATTACGGATCCTGTATACGTAAAAAGATATACTATTCCGGAATAAATGTCAAGAATGGTGTAACTTTGACCAGCGGCAATCTAATCCCCCCAAAAATAAAGCAACAACGTCCCCGGTTTTCGGTTTTACCCCGGCTTTACCCCGGTTTTACCCCCGCTCCCACTCGAAAGCGGAAACATTTCTCTTCTTATCATCGAAATCGATACCGATCAGATAGATTTCTCCCTTACCCACAAACTTCTCAGCATAACCCTTAGCTTTAATCTGCTCAAGCGCCCGACCTTCGCCGCCTACCTTAAACTCGATCAGATAGATATACTGCTTCAATTTAACTGTCAGATCGATCCGCCCCTTGTTAGTGACATCTTCAGCTGTAATATCTAACCCCAAACTGGCAAGATAGGCGTAAATGACACTGGCGTAATAGCCTTCATAATTTCCGATCTTGTTTCTGGTATGATTATGGTAAGGAATCGAAGCAAAAAGACGGTGCAGAACTGAACCGAATCTCTCAAGATCGCCTTTTTCCAGAGCGGCGTAGATCTCTGATTGAAAGACCGCCTGTTCACTTATCTGACCAGTCAAAGAGCTGAGCAGATAATCGTTAAATGAGTAACGGGTTTCCAGGTTGGGAAAACACAGTTGAAACATAGTTATCGCCCCGGCCCGAAACTCCCGCTTAACCGTCAGATAGCCGGTCTGAAACAGGAGCGGCTCAAGCTCAAGATTATCGATATCGTAACTGTCGAGTTGGTTTTTAGCTACCTCAAGATTATCAAGCTGTGGAATAAAGTAATTATGCTTCTGAATCAGTTTGATTAAAAAAGTTGGAGTACCGGTGGCAAACCAGTAATTGTCAAACTTCAGATCATTGCGAACAAACAACAGAATATCAAAAGGGTTATAAACCGGCTGACCCAAAAAATTATAGCCGTTATACCACTCTTGAACCTGCTCCATATCAGCACCTTCGAAGTGCTGTAGAAAAACCGTTTCCAAATCGTTTTGAGTATAACCACATAGAGACCCATAACGAGCGTCCAGACTAATGTCTTCCAGATTATTCAATCCGCTGAAGATCGAAACCTTACTGAACTTGCTGACTCCGGTAAGAAAGGCAAACTTTATATACTCATCGGCATCCTTAATCGTTGTGTAGAGATCCCTTAAAATCTCCCGCCCCTCATTGGCAACCTCCGATTGGTCAAGATTATCAACAATCAATTTGTCATATTCATCAACCAGAACAACCACTCTTTGCCCATATTTTTTAGCCGCTTCCTTGATAATATACTTAAAACAACCACCGATATCGCTGGTATCCGGACAATCAATCTCCAAACGCTCCTGATTATCCTTTAAAATATTCTCAACATCCTGCTTCATCTCCTCACGATTCCGCGCAACCCCACCAAAACTTATCTTGATAACCGGATACTTAACCTTCCAGTCCCAACAATCATAAACAAAAAGCCCCTCAAATAGCTCTTTTCGCCCCTCAAACAGTGCTTGCAATGTAGAAACCAGCAAACTCTTGCCAAATCGACGCGGCCGGGCAAGAAAATAGTATTTTCCGTTTTCAACCATATTCAGAACAGATTCAGTCTTATCGACATAAAGATACCCCTCTTCTCGAATCTCACTGAAGGTCTGAATACCGATAGGAAGTTTTTTGAGTTTTCTTACAGGCACAATCATAACGAACCTCTAATTCATACAGGTTAAATCTAGATACAGCGTAACCCTTATCATAAATCAGATATTTTGCTAAGGGCAAACACAGCCGCAACATAGTCATATTTGTTTCAGTATTCCCTGACCAGGCTATAAAACGGTATCTGGCTTGTGCAATACTGATATCCTGTAAGCTGCCCTGACCTGTTGTAATTCATTCTCAAAAAACTTGACACTCGGACAACAATGCCTTACACTAATGTAAGAAAAACAATCGAGGTAAGGAGAATATCATGTCATTAGCAACGCTCACAACCAAAGGGCAACTGACTATTCCAAAAAAAATCAGGGAATCACTCAATCTGCACAGTGGCGACAAAATTGAAATAGTTATCACAGGAAACATGGAAGCCGTAATCAGGCCAGTCTCCAAAAAAGTAGATGACATTTTTTGCAAGCTACATAGATCAAACAGAAAACCGGTAACCATTGAAGCCATGAACAATGCCATCAAAAACAAGCTGAAGGATAAATTCAAATGAAAGCCATAGATACCAATATCCTCGTTCGCTTCCTTGTTGGCGACGATGAACTGCAAGCAGAAAAGGTTTATAATATTTTCAAAAAGGTCGAATCAAACAAAGGTGAATTATTTGTACCTTTGCTTGTAGTTTTAGAATTAATTTGGGTGTTGGAATCGGTTTACGAAATACCAAGAAAAGAGATTATCGATTCAATAAGCGAACTATTACTCATGCCTATTTTAAAATTTGAAAACCTGTCAGCCATACAACAATTCACACAAAATGCACCAGAAAACAAATATGATCTTTCCGACCTCTTAATTGCCCACTCAGCAGCGGAACAAGGTTGTGAATCGATAATTACTTTTGACAAAAAAGCTTCTAAATTTAAGTTATTTGAACTTGCCACATAACTTAGACCATCCCCTCTGCCACCGGAACCGGACGTGACAGTTTTACCAGATGGTATTTATGGCGTATAGGGCTATTTTTCTATCAGCTGATATGAGGGGAATATTTTCAACTACAGAAGTTGCTATCAGTATATCAATGATCGCCTTAATAGAGCCACCCTGGGATCGGCTTCGATCAAGACTTCAGGATGTGCGCCAACAAACATAAAGTTCCCACTAAAAGTGTATTACCACATCATATAGTCATTTGACTTTTTGTGTTAAGGGTGTTACTGTAGACTTTAATATTAATATCAATAAGGAGTTTTCATATATGGAACGACAAGCTATGCGAAAGCTCGAAAAATGGAAAAATAATCCTGTACGCAAACCGTTAATCATTCGCGGAGCCCGACAGGTTGGTAAAACCTGGCTTATGAAAGAGTTTGGTAAGAGATTCTTTGCCAATGTCGCTTATGTTAACTTCGATAATAATGAGCGGATGCAGCAGGTATTTCAAGGAGACTTTGAGATTAAACGTTTGATTGCCGCTTTGCAAATTGAATCTGGAGTAGCAATTTCCACCCATAACACCCTGCTTATTTTTGATGAAATTCAGGAGGTTCCGCAAGCTCTCACATCATTGAAATATTTCCATGAAAATGCTCCAGAATATGCCATAATCGCAGCCGGTTCATTACT
>JAYEGS010000290.1:0-10166 GCA_034659215.1 Pseudomonadota bacterium
CAAAGCCAAAATAACAACCTAACCGCTTTTAACTTAACGGCAGTCAAATGAACAACAATACAAACGCTTGGCAAATTACCACGGCTGAACATATGGAGTGTGGTCACATGGCCTGCCCCGGCTGCGGTGCTTCTTTGAGTATGCGCCACACCTTGAAGGTTTTAGGCCCGCAAACCATTGTTGTCATGCCCGCCTGCTGTTGGGCGATTATTGCCGGCGGCCAACCGACGACGGCGCTTTCGGTGCCCCTGCTTCACACTCCTTTTGCGGTAGCGGCAGCGGCGGCCAGCGGGGTTCGCCAAGCCCTGACCGCCCAAGAAAAAGAGGGTATCGAAGTTCTCACTTGGGCTGGTGACGGCGGCACCTTTGATATCGGTCTTCAGGGAATTTCCGGAGCGGCTGAACGACATGAAGATATGATCTATATCTGCTACGACAACGAGGCCTACATGAATACCGGAATTCAGCAGTCATCTGCAACCCCGCACGGGGCCTGGACAACAACCACGCCGGGCGGTAAAGATTTTAAGTACGCCAAAAAAGATATTATGGCAATTATAAAGGCCCATAATCCGAGCTATCTGGCCAGCGCGACAATCGCCTATCCGGAAGATTTCTACGCAAAAATCAAAAAAGCCAAAGCGGCCTCCGGCTTCCGCTTTCTCCATATCCTGGCAGCCTGCCCATCGGGCTGGAAGATCGACTCGCAAGATGCCCTTAAAGTTACGCGGATGGCTGTCGACAGCGGGGTTTTCCCGCTTCTTGAAATGGATGAAAACGGGATCATGCAACAAACCATAGAACCTGACCACCCAATCCCGGTCAAAGATTACCTGAAAGCTCAGGGACGTTTCAAAAAAATGTCGGATGCCGAAATTGCAATCTGGCAAAATGAGGTAGGGTAAATATTCGGCGTAATCACCTTAAAGCCACTACAAATAGTGCGAACATTGGCTTCGCCCGGCTTCGAGGGGTACACAGCTCAGATCGGCAAGCGGCTTCGCCGCCGCCTGGAGCAATGTCCCCGTATCGAGATAGATTGAAAACAGAACGTTCTGAGTAGTTAGTGCCCGACCGAAAATTTTTAACATTTAACAAGGAAAAAACAGTGAATTTTCTCAAAAAAATCTCTCAATTTATTGATGCCGTCAATGAAAAAACCGGTCTCTTTGCGGCGTGGCTGACAACCGTTATGGTGCTTACGGTCGTCTATGATGTGGTCATGCGTTACGGCTTCAAAAAAGGTAATATTGCAGTCCAGGAGATGGAGTGGCATCTTTTTGCCGTTGTCTTCCTGATCGGTGCCGCCTATTCTCTGAAAAAAGATGCCCATGTCCGAGTCGACATCATCTACGCCAAACTCAGCAGCAAAAAGAAAGCCTGGGTCGATTTGCTCGGCACTTTTATTTTCCTGATCCCTTTCTCGATCATGATCATCTATTCATGCCGGGGATTTATTGAGAGTTCCTGGGCGGTTCGCGAGATCTCGCCTGACCCCGGCGGCCTGCCGTGCCGCTATGTTTTGAAAGCAATGATCCCGGCAGGCTTTATCCTGCTGATTCTCCAAGGCATCTCGCAAGCGATCAAAAACCTCCTTGTCATCGTCGGCAAAGAGAGCGAGGTGGCCCAATAATGGAATTTTTTCAAAACAACCTCGCAATGATCATGTTTAGCACGGTTTTTATTCTCCTGTTGCTTGGCTACCCGGTCGCTTTCACGATCGGCGGCACCTCACTGTTTTTTGGCCTCATCGGTTTTGGCCCCGCTTTTTTCGGACTCCTGCCGCTGCGTATCTGGGGAACAATGTCCAACTTTGTTCTTTTAGCCGTCCCCTTGTTTATCTATATGGGGGTCATGCTCGAACGTTCAGGCTTAGCTGAGGAGCTTCTTGAAACCATGGCTTTAGTCTTTGCTAAGGTCAAAGGGGGGCTGGCAATCTCGGTGGTTATTGTTGGCGCTTTGCTCGGAGCTTCAACCGGCATCGTGGGCGCAACCGTGGTGACCATGGGGCTTTTATCCCTGCCGACCATGCTTAAACAGGGCTACGCTAAACCCTTGGCCACCGGCACCGTTGCCGCCTCCGGTACCTTGGGGCAAATCATCCCGCCGAGTATCGTTCTGGTTCTTCTGGGTGATATCATGAGCGTACCCATCGGCGATCTTTTTGTCGGCGCCATGATCCCCGGCATAGTTCTCGTTCTCCTCTATATCATCTATATTTCGATCGTGGCCCGTATAAGACCGGAATGGGCTCCATCAATTCCGCAAGAAGAGCTTAATGCGATCAGCAAATCCGAGCTCCGCAGGATGGTTTTAACTTCGTTGATACCACCACTATTTCTTATACTTTCTGTCTTGGGAACCATCTTTGCGGGCATCGCCTCCCCGACCGAAGCCGCCGCCTTAGGCGCGGTTGGAGCCACCATTCTAACCGTGGCAAAAAGAAGATTTAACCTTGAAACAGCCATGGAAGTAATGACCAGTACAACAAAACTTACCTGTATGGTTTTTATCATCCTGATCGGAGCCACTACTCTAGGTTTGGTCTTTAGGGGCTTAGGCGGTGACGCTCAGGTTCGCGAACTGATTACCGGACTGCCTTTTGGTAAATGGGGCATTTTAGCCATCTTCATGGGGGTTATCTTCATCGCCGGTTTCTTTCTCGATTTTTTTGAGATCGTCTTTATCTTCGTCCCGATTCTCTCGCCGATCATGGTCTCTATCGGAGTCGAACCACTTTGGCTCGCGGTTCTTATTGCCGTCAACCTGCAAACCTCTTTTCTAACGCCACCTTTTGGCTTTTCCCTCTTCTACCTCAAAGGGGTTGCCCCTCCGGGTGTGGAAACCGTTGATATCTATAAAGGAATTATTCCTTTTGTTATCATTCAACTTGTCGCCATGACGATTCTTTGCCTGGTTCCGGAAACAGTAACCTGGTTGCCGACGGTTGTTTTAGGTAATTGATCCTTAAAAAAGGCCGTTCAGAAATTAATCGGAACGGCCTTTTTATTGCTAATTCTCCACTTAACTGAAAGTTACATCTGGTTTAGAGATGTTTCAGTTTGGAGTAACGCTCTTCGGAAACCGCATTCCACTCTTCATACTGCTTCTGAAATGTGATATAGGCATCACAAATTTTCTTGGTCAGAGGGTCTTTCGCTGCTAATTCCGTAAGCAGCTCATCGGTGTATTTTTTAAGCTGAGCCAAAACATCATCAGGAAACTGACGCAACTGAACGTTATGTTTTTCAACCAGTTCTTTGAGGTACTGATTATTTTTCGCTTCAAATTCACAAAGTGACCACATATTGGACTTAGCACAAGCAGCATCAATAATCGCCTGCAGATCTTTCGGCAATTCATCATACTTCTTTTTGTTAACCATGCACTCTAATGTGGTTCCAGGCTCATGCCAACCCGGTGAGTAGTAGTATTTAGCGGCCTTATAAAAACCCATCTTGTTATCATGATAAGGACCAACCCACTCGGTAGCATCAATAACCCCGCGATCGAGATTAGTATAGATCTCGCCGCCGGAAACAAGTACGGCATTACCGCCGGCTTTGGCGAGAACTTTACCACCGAGACCGGGAATCCGCATCTTTAAGCCTTTAAGATCAGCTATAGTATTAATCTCTTTGTTAAACCAGCCGCCCATCTGGACGCCGGTATTACCGGCCGGAAAACCTTTCAGGTTAAATTTGGCATAAAGTTCATCCCAAAGTTCCTGCCCGCCGCCGGCGACAATCCAAGCATTCATACCTTGAGCATTGAGACCAAAAGGAACGGCCGCAAAAAACTGAGTTGCGGGATGTTTACCGGCCCAGTAGTAGGAGGCGCCGTGTCCCATTTCAACCGTGCCGGCACTGACTGCATCAAAAACCTGCAGAGCGGGAACCAACTCACCACCACCATAGACCGTAATGTTAAGGCGGCCGTCACTCATCTCTTTAATCCATTTAGCGGTATAGTCCGCAGCCTCACCAAGAACCGGAAAGTGCGGCGGCCAAGTGGTGACCATCTTCCAGTTGTAAACCTTTTTAGCTGTAGCCTTACGTGGTTTTAGAGCCAAACCGGCAGCTCCCAGACCAACTGCACCAACTCCGGCTTTTTTTAATACGTCACGTCTTTTCATCGTTCACGCCTCCTTTTTTTAATTAGCCTACAGGAACACCTAAAACAATATTATATCGAACCGTAACAAGTACTCTGGGAAAAGATTAGTGTCAAGCACAAATCTACAAAAAAGAGTTAACATTCACATTTATAACTATATTCTTATGTTTGGACACCAAAAAGTCGAGCCGCATTACCACCACAGATCATCTCGCGTTGCACGTCATTAAGATCAACCTCCTGCATATCCTTAAAATAACGTCGAGGACGCAGCAGAGGGTAATCGCTACCGAAAAGAATCCGCTCAAAACCGGCCATCTCCCCGCCCAGACGATAGATATCATTCTTAAAAAGATAGGGAGTTGCAGCCGTATCATAATAGAGGTTTTCGGTAACTTCAGAGAACTCTTTTTTAAGCAGGTGATAAAAAGGAAAGCCGCCCCCCCAATGCGCAAAGATAGTCGGCACATCACCATAAAGCTTAAGAAACCGGTAAAGATTACGAAGCTTGACATCACTCTTTCCCGGATAGTTATGCCCCACGGGTTCATTGGTATGCAGATTCAATACTTTCTTGTGCCGGCGTAAAACCTCGATAACCGGAGCCATTTGATCAACCACTTTTTCACTGAATCCTTCAACATAAAATGCAAGTTCTCCAACCCCATGCAGGCCTTGATTAAGACACCTTTCACTCTCAAAAGCGGCACTTTCAGGCTCGGCAAAACCAAAGCAGGCGAGCCCCAAAAGGTGTTCAGGATGTTTTTCAACCTGCTCGATCACATAATCATTGCACAATCGTGAGATTCCGGCATCACGCCAGGGAAAACCAAAGACAACGGAACGATCAACCCCATCCTCATCCATCACCGACAACAACTCTTCGGCTCCGACAAGACGGGATTTTGGTGAAGCATAGAGAAGTTCAAAATCTGGTTCACCAACAAAAAACTTCTCTCGATTCTCCCTGATTTCAGGGGGGAAAATATGGACATGGACATCAATTTTCATAAAAATCTCCTTTAACCTTACTCAGATGGGCCGGGTTCCAACAACCAAAACAAAACAACTTGACAAATTAAAGCACTTTGGAGGATAATAACCGTACCTTTTATCATATCATGGTATATTTGAGCAAAAGATTTTACCGTCGAAAACTAAATTGACTATGAACCAGCAAAACCAACTCCTGCTTAAACTGATTGATACGATCCCGGATCTTATCTTCTACCGTGATCTTGACGGCACCTATCAAGCCTGCAACCAGGCCTATGCCGGATATGCGGGCAAAACGATTGCTGAAATAATCGGCCGCAGATTAGATAACGTTCTGGAAAAAGAAGAAGCCGACCGTTATCTGGAACTCGACCAAATTGTTATTAAAAGTGGCAAGCCTCACCAAACCGATATATGGTTGCAACACCCGGATGGAGACCTTCGACTCTATGACACCGTACGCACCCCATTACGTGATTATCAGGGCAAGATAACCGGGGTTGCCGGAATATGTCGTGATATCACCGAAAAAGACCGCTTACGCAAACTGGCCGAGGCTGAAAATTATAAGTACCTGGCCGTTCTCAAAGTCAACCCCAACCCGATTGTCATCTACAATATGCGAGGTGAGGTCGACTATGCCAATCCAGCCTTTATCAAGACTTTCGGCTGGACTATGAAAGAAATTAAAAACCGGAAAATGGACTTCGTTCCCGAAGAGAACTGGCCGGAAACCCTGGAAATGATCAACATGGTTAAACGGGGCGAAAGTTTCAGCAACGTTGAGAGCCTGCGCCTCACTAAAAAGGGAGACAAGGTTACGGTCAGTATCAGCGGTGCTATGTACCGAGATATCAACGGTAACCTGCAAGGCAGCGTCATCACATTAGTAGACACCACACTCCAGAAGAAATTGGAGAACCAGCTTCAGCAGGCCCAAAAAATGGAAGCCGTGGGAGAGCTGGCCGGTGGTATTGCTCACGATTTCAACAACCTGCTAACTGCTATCCAGGGACATATCTCAATCATCCAGCTTAAAACTGATCTTGAACCATTTTTAGAGAAAAAATTCTCCCGGATTGAGAAGATCATCGCTCGCGGAGCCAACCTGACCAAACAGCTCTTAGGTTTTGCCCGTGGCGGCAAATACCAGATCGAAACCCTAAACCTTAATCAGGTCATAAATGATAGCCTTGAGCTCTTTGCCCGAACCCATAAGGAACTTACAGTCAATACCAATTTGGCCAAAGATCTTAAACGCATTGATGCTGATCACGGACAGATCGATCAAGTGCTCTTGAATCTCTACGTCAACGCCTGGCAAGCCATGCAGGGCAATCAAAAAGGTACCAAACTAACAATCGAAACCTGCAACTTCGAGGTTATCCACCAACATCACCTGGGACTAACACCGGGCAATTACGTAAAAGCATCAGTCTCCGACAATGGCTGTGGCATTGATAATGAAACCATAAAACGTATATTTGAGCCCTTCTTTTCGACCAAACAACGGGGCCAAGGTACCGGTCTGGGCCTCTCGTCTGTCTACGGCATCATCAAAAATCACGATGGAACAATTACGGTCTACAGCGAAGTAGGAATAGGCACAACCTTCAACATCTTTCTGCCGGCAATTACAAAAGCCGCTAAAGAGACGGGGAAAAACCGTCAAAAAATAGTAACCGGCAATGCAACTATTCTTCTGGTTGATGATGAGGCGATAGTCAGGGAGGTAAACGAGGAGATTCTCAGCGAACTCGGACACCGGGTTTTAAGTGCCGGCAACGGCCGCCAGGCCCTGGAAATTTACCAGGAAAAAGGAGGCGAGATTGATCTTGTCATCCTCGATATGATCATGCCGGAGATGAGTGGGGCCGAGGTTTTTACCAAGCTGAAAGAACTCAACCCCAAAGTCAAAGTCCTGCTCGCCAGTGGCTACAGTGTTGAAGGCCAATCTGCAAAGATTATGGCTCAAGGATGCAGCGGTTTTATTCAAAAACCCTTTACCCTGGAGCTCTTGTCAAACAAGATAAATGAAATTTGTAACTATTCAGCGTAAGTAGAAAAGCACCTAATTTTGATGAATTTTAGTGAATTCCGGGGACATAACCTGATTCTCCGAAGGAAATCGGGATTGTGTCCCCGGAATTTACGGGTTAGCTGAATAGTTACTGAAATTTTAAAAGGAAAGGGAGAAAACCGGGATTAGACTTTAGACAGCCTTTATCGATAACCACGAAAGTTCTGCGGCGGTGCGACAAAAGGCCTGAACTCTTCAGTCAGAACCCCTAGAGATTGACCACTGAACAGTGACGTCACTCTAAGTTGCGCTTTGCTGCGGCCATTCTGGAAAACCACTAAAGGTTGTAAAACCAATCCATAACGCCCCTCATTACGACATTTTTGCTGCAAAAAACCAACGGTTTTCTGATTTGACCCAGGCAGACTGAAAACCTGCAGGCCGGGAAAGGTGCCGAGTAAACGACTGATAGAGAGGGTTGCCTGGCTGGTAAAATAGGGATAAGGGGTCAAATTCTTAACCGGCGTGACGTACAATATCACCGGAGCCGGCAAGAAGACCTGATCGCCTTCGACCAACTGACCACGCCCTTCGGCCACCAGAGCCCGATTAAGGTGTCCGGCTGATTCGTTAACGGTTACATATCCACGGTAGACCATAACCGGTCGATTTTCGCCTGTACTACCAGACTCTTCAGGTAAAGCTTCGATTGAATTTCCGAAAACCAGAAGTTCAGACGAATATGCCGGCACCAGATCTCCGGAGAACTCAATGATTACCTCATTTTTTTCCGGCAGAAGGGCCACCACTTCACCAACAGCTGAGATATTGGCATTAAGTTTTTCAAAAATGGCGGCAAAAGCGTTATCTAAAGTCGCAGCCTGAGCCAGGCGAACCTTAAAGAACGAAAAGCATATAACAATAATCAGAAGTGAAACAGCCCCGCGGCCGACAGAAAATTCTCTTATAGGTCGTATAATCGTCATTCTCACGTGAAACTAGACCCCTAAAACCTTGACAATCCGTTTCCCGGCCTCATTGAGTCGTTCTTCTGAAACTGTTAAAGAGATCCGAAAATAGCCTTCACCAGCATCCCCAAAACCATTCCCGGGAGTCACCACAACGCCGGCTTTTTCAAGAAACATCGCTGAGACCTCAGCCGAGGTCATCCCTTCCGGATTATTGATCCAGAGATAGAAGGTCGCCTTGGGAGAGGCTAAAGTAAAACCGGCCCGAGTCAGAAAAGAGACCATCAGATCACGACGTTTGCGATAGATCTCACACATCTCCTTAACACATTGCTGGTCGGCAGCCAAAGCCGTGATTGCGGCTTCCTGAATCGCCTGAAAAGCCCCGGAATCGATATTAGTCTTGACCTTCCCGAGTCCGGCAACGATTTGCGGATTACCAATCGCAAAACCGATGCGCCAGCCGGTCATGTTATAGGTTTTGGAGAGCGAATGGAATTCGACACCGACCTCCCGGGCTCCGGGAACTTCGAGAAAACTTAGAGGCTTATAACCGTCATAAGCCATCTCCGTATAGGCCGCATCGTGACAGACGATAACATTATAACGAACCGCAAATTCAACGACCTTAACAAAGAAATCGTAATCAGCCACGGCGCCGGTAGGATTATTAGGATAATTGATAAACATCAATTTAGATTTTTGCGCAACCGCTTCCGGAATCGCGTCAAGATCAGGCAAAAAACCGTTCTCCGCCTTAAGCGGCATCATGTACGGCACCCCACCGGCAAAACTTGTCGCAATTGCGTAAACCGGATAACCGGGATCGGGAACCAGAACATAGTCTCCGGGATCAACAAAAGCCAGCGGCATATGGGCAATCCCCTCTTTTGAACCGATCAGCGAAACAACCTCGGCAGCCGGATCAAAAGTCACCCCGAAACGGCGGCCAAACCAGTCCGCAGCGGCCTGTCGGTAAGAGAGCATACCAACATAAGATGGATATTGATGGTTTTCACTCTTGTCCGCCGCCAGCTTGAGGGATTGAACAATATGAGCCGGCGTCGGCATATCCGGATCACCGACGCCAAGATCAATGACATCGACCCCTTGCGCTTGAACCTCAGCTTTTTTCGCATCAATGGCGGCAAAAAGGTAGGGTGGTAACTGCTTTATTCTCTCGGCATATTCAATCTTGAGTTTTTTACTCACTTTTTTCTCCTGAAAGCCTATCCTAAAAAGGGACACCGCCTAAACAGTGTCCCCGGAGTTATGAAACATCAAATGAAAGTGTAATCTATCTAGTACTGGTAAATCTCTTCACCATAGGTTTTAATCCATTGGCTGCGTAACATCTCTTTAGCTTTCTGGATATCATCAACTTCAACGATCAAGATCGCATCATCACCTTTCAACGTAATGAAAGGATAAAGGGTTTCGACATTTACCCGGGCCTCATTTAAAGCCCGTAAAATCACATTGAGTCCGCCCGGATGATCCGGGGTTCCGACCGCAATCACCTCTTTGCTATGCACGGCAAAACCATTCGCCATTAACACGTTGTAAGCCTGTTCCGGGGTATCGACGATGATTTTAAAACGATCAGGATCAAGCTCTGAACAAGCCATGAAACCTTTAATATTAATCTGCTCTTTCTCTAAAATTTCACAGATTTGACTTAACCGGCCCGGTGTATTATCAATAGCAATCGAGAGTTGCGTAATAGACATAAAAAAACTCCAAAAATAGCTTAACTTTCTGTAATTATTCTTTTCCAGCTGTTATTTAGGCGGAAATAAAATCGGCACCTTTAGTTACGGCCTTACAACTTATTTCGACAAGTGATTTTTTCTTTCCCATAAGAAATTCGATACTGGAGATAATAGCTTCAATACTCGGCACTCCAGCCAATTTGGCAAAAGCACCCAGCATCACCATATTAGCTGACCGGTCATTACCTAATGCCAGAGCTATATCATTAGCCGGAATTGCCACAACTTCAATATCTTTACGATCTGGAACCTCCGTCGCAATCGAGGAGTTATAGAGCAATTTACCTCCAGGCA
>JAYEGS010000291.1:0-1979 GCA_034659215.1 Pseudomonadota bacterium
TTCAGCATAATGAGCATAATGTAGTCCTCAAACTATCTCGATGCGGGGACATTGCTCCAGGCGGCGGCAAAGCCGCTTGCCGATCTGAGCTGTGTACCCCTCGAAGCCGGGCGAAGCCAATGTTCGCACCATTTGTAGTGGCTTTAAGGTGATTACGCTGAAAAGTTACTTTAATTGTTCTATTTGAGTTCCGGTTAGGAGGAGTAAATGACAGCTATAAAAAGTGATACGACAAAGGCCATAAAAATTATCGATGGCGTCTGGTGGGTTGGGGTCAACGACCACGTTAATCCGCTTTTTGAGGGAATGTGGGCTCTACCTGACGGAATGAGATATAACGCCTATTTAGTCCAAGGTAAAGATAAAACCGCTCTGATTGAACTGTCACGCAACGGTTTTGCTGAACCTTTTATCAAAAAGGTCGAAGAGATTATTCCGCTAAAAGATATCGACTATATTATTCACAACCACCTTGAACCGGATCATTCCGGAATCATTCCAATTATCTACGAAAAATGTCCTCAGGCAAAAGTTCTGGCGACGGCTAAAGGCAAGACATTTCTCGATCAGTTTTATGGCGAAGGGGAGCGGGTTGAGGCGGTCAAGGATGGTGATACGATTGATTTGGGCGGGCGTACTTTACGCTTTCTCAATTACCCCTGGCTCCATTGGCCAGACACTATGTTCACCTATCTGGAAGAGGATAAAATACTCTTTCCCTGTGATGCCTTTGGTGGCTTCGGGGCACCGGAAAAAGGTCTTTTTGATGATGAGATGGATCTTGAGGCCTACTGGCCCGAGTCTAAACGTTATCTGGGAACCATTGTCGCTTCGTATTTAGGCCACGTTGTTAAGGCGATCGACAAATGGGTTAAGGGCGGTATGGGTATTAATATTCTCTGTCCTTCGCATGGTCCGGTCTATCGCAGTAATCCGATGGCGATTATCAGTCGTTATCAGGAGTGGGCTAAAAATGATAAAGGTGACAAGGTTGTCATGATTGTCGGCTCGATGTGGGGCAGCACCCATGAGATGGGAGCCATCGTCAAACACCGCCTTGAACATAACGGTCTTGAAGTAAAATATTTCGATGCCGCTCTGGCTGAACCGGGCCAAGTTTTAGGCGAGATGCTTAATGCCGGCGGGATTGTTTTCGGAGCCCCGACCTATGACGCCAATATCTACCCCCGCCTCGAATACTTCCTGATGCTTTTCAAGAGCAAAAAGAAGAACGGTTATCCGGTGGCAACCTTTAATCAGAACAGCTGGAATGTCAATGTCACACCCAAAATCAATAATTATCTGGAAGCCATGAAGTCCCAGATCATTCCACCCCAGGTCGTCGGCCACGGTTCCCCGGACGCCGAAGTCAAAAAAGAGCTTGAACTGATGGCTGATAATCTGACCGCCAAGATGAAAGATACCTGTTTCATCCCGCAAACCTAAACCTCAACTCGAAAGATCTTTCATCACGCAAGGCCCCGGTCATTATTTTATTTGACCGGGGCCTTTTTTTTGCATCGGTTCACCAGGGTCAAAGTTGTATACACATCAATATTGACTGGGGAGATATTTATTGTTATAAGGCGATGTCATGGAGACGATAATCCTGAAGATTGTAATTTATGCCGTCCCGATTCTATTTGGTTTGACGGTTCATGAGTATGCTCATGGAATGATGGCTGATCGATTAGGTGATTCAACGCCTCGATCGATGGGCCGTTTGACGTTGAATCCTTTCTCTCATCTTGATCCGATCGGAACCCTGGTTTTTTTTGTTACTCAGGCTTTCGGTTGGGCTCGACCGATATCAATAAACCCTGACAACCTGAGGTCACCGCGTCGAGATCTCATGTGGATAGCGTTGGCCGGCCCCTTGGCCAACCTCATGCTGGCTATGTTTTGTGCTATGCTCTATCATCTTATTAATTCTCTGGCCGGTGGTGGAAGTATAGGGGGTGGAGGAGGTTGGCTTATGG
>JAYEGS010000292.1:0-34191 GCA_034659215.1 Pseudomonadota bacterium
GGAATGCCGGTTGCCCGGCACCCCCCGCACAGATCCGTACATGAAGAATTACCTCATACGGCTCCTACCTCGGGTTAAGTAACGCTAAGCCTCTGACTAGGATATAGGTGTTTTACTTTAGTTGTGGGTAGCCATGTCTTTATCAATCTTTTGATTCGGTCCCATGTCAGCTTTCGCCCTTTCTGACTTCTGCGTCTTAACGCTCGGAGCCAGGATTTTGCGACCTCTGTCCTGAAACCATCTACCGACTGATGATTGCCGGGCACCGAATAGTAATTCATGTAACCATTGACTACTGCTCGCAACCATCTTCCTTGTTCAGAAACAGGTACGTGCATTCGCCGTTTGATCTCTGCTCTTACTTCACTCAGTTTTGCCCGTAGACGTTTGGCAATTGTTTTGCGCAAGACAGTAAACTTATTGTTCTTTCTGGTTTTTGCACAAATATGAGTAAAACCAAGAAAATCGAAAGTCTCAGGCCTGCCTTCTTCTCGTTGCAACCGGTTTTCTATTGCAAACCGACCGAATTCGAGGAGTCGAGTCTTCTCGGGATGAAGTTTTAAACCGAATTCTGCTAAACGCTCTCGCAACTCTTGCTGAAAACGAATCGCTTCTCTTCGGTGTTGAAATCCAGTAATCCAGTCGTCCGCATAGCGAACAATGATCACATCCCCGTCAGCCTCTTCCCGCCACTTTACTACCCACCGATCTAAAACATAGTGCAGATAAATATTTGCCAGTAAGGGTGATATAACCGCCCCCTGTGGCGTACCTATCGTTGTTTTTGACCATTGTCCATCCTCTGATACTCCGGCCCTGAGCCATTTACGAATCAGGGCAAGTATCCTCGGGTCAGCAATGCGATATTCAATAAACTTCATCAAACATCTATGATCGATGGTATCGAAAAAGCCACTGATGTCCGCATCTAGCACCCAACTTACCTTACGCCGTGTAATCCCGACCCATATCGCGTCCAACGCATTATGCTGGCTACGTCCCGGTCGAAATCCGTAACTGAAACCGAAGAACATCTCCTCATAAATCTGGTTCAGCACTTGCACCACTGCATGCTGAACAATTTTATCCTCCAGCACGGCTATGCCAATCGGACGTTGTCGCCCGTCTGGCTTTGCTATCCAAATCCGTTTTGAGGGCATCGCCCGATATCTGCCACTTTGTACACATTCATGGAGGCTCGGCAATCTTGCTTCCAATTGCTCACCGTATGATTTCCACGTCACATTGTCAATCCCAGGAGCCGCGTCGCGTTTAAGCGATTTATAGCTCTGTCGTAGCAGATCAATAGTTATGTGGTGCATCAAACTGGTGAAACGCAAGGTCTCTTTCCTTCTTGCGGCTTCGCGTATCCTGTCAAGTCCACTCAATGTCTTTTACCCCCGTCTCTGTGTTCAGGTCACAGGCGGCTCTAACAGAATTTCCCCTTGGTCACCGTCCTTTCCTCCAGAACCTCCGCTACCGGCTTGGGTAAACCAGTTTTGTTCGGCCCCTTCTCAGGTACTACGACGATGTCTGACTTCTCAGAAACGTTCACGTTGGGATTATGGTCACAGACCTTCCCCAACCATTCCGACTTTAAAGCTTGCCGAAAACTTCTGAGATCTCCCGGTTCTCGAGCATAGAGCGTCCACGCATGCACAGGTTCTAAGACTCCGTGGGGCCGACATATGACTAACCGTTTTACATCATTTATCGTGTTGCCTTCCCAACCAGAGTACGCGGTCGGCACCCCAAACTGGTGATTTCGGAGCTCAATGGCTGGCCTACGCTTCCCCTGTCAACTACCTCACGTGCACCCTCGCGGCTGCCCGCACATGACTCGGGGTCATAATGGAGCGGTTTCTCCTTTTATGTGGGGCTCTTTCATCCCCTACTCTATGCCGGTTTATCCCGGCGTTTTCACTCTGACCCCAATTATGCACTGACCCCAATTATGCAATTATGACCAATATGACTTAAGCGCCGATCATAACGAAGCCAAAAATTTACAACAAAAAACGCGGCATCCATTTCAAGGACGCCGCGTTTTAGTTACAGTTTTGCGAGAAACGTGTAACTAAAATAATCAGTTTTGCTTAATGGGCAAAATGCAGTTTCAGAATATTACTACTTCCTTTCTCTTCAATCACACAACGATCGCTATATTTCTGCACCATAAACATCGACATCTCGGCACATTTTTTTTCATCCACCATATCTTCAATTGAGGGGAGAGCTTGGGCGCGAACCAAGGGAGCCCCCTGATAGGTTACCGCAATATCTAGGTTAAATTCATCAAAACGGGCCGTCATCTCCACCGGCGTCTCAATGCCATTTAAGGTAATAACCGCCTCCATCGATTCACTCATGGCGGACGCCGCTTTATGGATCACCTCGTGACGCGCTCCCCAAAGACCACCCTGCTGTTCCATGAAGTTGAAAACCGCATCAGTAAAACTGGTTCCAGGTTCAAGTTTCAAGGTAGCACTCTGAGCAATGCCGATGCGAAACAGAAGGTTGAGAATAAGTGCCATAATCGTCGAAGCGGCCAGAGAAGAGCTCACCACCGGAGCCAGCCATGACGGAGCTTGACTGTAGATCCCAGGCACAATATCAACACTCAAGCCAAAAATAATTGAAAGCCCGACGACAAAAGTCTTGCGGCCGTCTATCATCCGAGACATAATAATCTGAATACCGGCCACAACCATAAAACTCAGAGCAAAAAGCAGGGTCGCCCCCAACACCGGCTGAGGCATTATCGCAAAAACAACAGAGGATTTGGGGAAAAACGAGAGCACTATCAGTATAACTCCAATCCATTTAGCGATAACCCGGCTGGTCGCCCCGGTGCCGATGGAAAGACCAATATTACTGGACGATGTAGACTGTCCGAAGCCACCGGCAAGACCCGCGACAAAAGCTCCACAACCATCAGCCAGAATCCCCCGGCTGATATTGTCCATATCCGGCCTCTTCCATTTAGCGTCATTGATCCGCTGACAGGTAGTGAGGTCGCCGACCGTCTTTAAGGTTGAGCAGAGAACCGCCACCAAAAAGGGAGCAATCAGGGCGACATTAAAAGACCATCCCGGATGGCCGGCAAAGGGCGTGGCAAAAAATGGCACCGCAAACTCAGCACCGAGTTTTGAGAAGTCAATGATTCCGAAAAAGGCGGCCAGAATATAACCAACCATCATGCCGATGAGGGCACAGAAAAGTTTGGCTTTACCTTTGCCCCAAATATTGAGCCCGATCATCGTCGCCAGAGTCAGGAGACCGGTAAAAAAAGCGGGCAGAGAGATACTGGTTTCAGCCCCACCCATGCCAAAAAAGTTTTTACTGGCCACCTTTATGACAGTCAACCCGACCATCATAACAATCATGCCGGTTACCTCGGCGGGAAACAACACCCTTAAATGTCGCATAATTTTTGAGAGTAGACCCTCAAACAAAGAAGCAACCAGAGTCATACCAAAAACTAAAGAGAGTCCGCCGGTCTTGGCGGCCAGCATTGAGGCCGCCAGATATGAAGGACCACAAACCTCAGGGCAGAGAAATCCTGAACCGGCCGGCCCTTTTCTGAGAGACTGAATAATTACGGCAATCCCACCGGCCAGCATTGAAGCCGAGACAAAACGCACGGAATCGTGCATGCTGCCGCCAATCTCCCTGACGATAATAACCGGAAAAAGAAAACCGATCACAATCACACTGATATGCTGCATCGCCAGAAAAAAAGTAATCACCAACGGCGGCCGATCATCTAGGCCATAAATAAGATTTCCCGGTTTCTGTGCCATATAATCTCCTTTCATTATAACTTGTTAATTATACGAGTACTACGATTATTTACCGACATTTGCAAGCCTAAATAGTGCCTGACCGAAAACCTGACAATTTTCTTGAGTGCAAGGCTGGCGATAATTTTAACCACAGGCATACATTAAGTATTCCGAGGATTAAAATTTGAGCCTAACGCCGCAATCGAGGAAATTGGCGGTTTTCGGTCGCGCACTAAAGATCATACCAGCTTTTTTTCAAAGTCGGTTTGCGTAAGGCCTTCTCTAAGCGCTTGAGATATTCCCGGCGACTGATCTCACGTACGCCAAACTGTTTGAGATGCGGGGTTAAAAACTGATTGTCGATAAAATGAAAATTACAGCGCCGGGCAAAAGCGACAAGATCGACCAGTGCCGCCTTGGAGGCGTGATCCACCAGCGAAAACATCGACTCGCCAAAAAAACAGCGCCCCAAAGAAACCCCGTAAAGACCGCCGACCAAGTTGCCATCCTGCCAGGTTTCAAAAGAGTGGGCCAGACCGGCTTGATGAAGATCGAGGTAAGCCGCCGCCATCTCCGGGGTGATCCAGGTTCCGGTTTCATGACGGCGCGGAGTCTTCGCACATTTTTTGACCACCGCCGCAAAAGCGGAATCCCGGCGCATGGTAAAGTTGGCCTTTTGCAGGTAGCGGCGGTTGCGTTGCGAAAGATGAAATTCATCAAGAATAAGAACCGCACGAGGATCAGGCGACCACCAGAGAATCGGATCACCGGGAGAATACCAAGGGAAGATTCCTTCGGCATAGGCCCGCAAAAGACGCTCTCGCGAAAGATCACCACCGACCGCGAGCAGGCCGTTTTCAGAATCGGCAAGATGAGCTGGTGGAAAAACCGGCCGCTGATTGAGTTGATAAATCGGCATGCTTTACCTAACCTGCAAGATGCTTGGTCAAATAGTTCAAATGCTCAACCCCGGTGCCGCAACAACCGCCAAGAATCGAGAGACCAAAATTACGGTTGAGAGCAACCATGCGCCGCCCCCAATCGGAAACCTCATCGACCTGCATTTTTTCGGCTTCGTTCAACTGATCATGATCAAGTGAAGAGGCGTTGGCCTGAAAACCGATCAGACGGGAAAGAACCGCGTCCGGTTCCCGTTCGGCTTGTAAAAATGATGGATAAGCGCAATTAACCATGTAACCAAGCGGCGGTTGTTCAAGGGCCGCATCGACAACCGCTATCGCCTCCGCCAGGCTGTGACCATCAAGCAGCCGTCCTTCACGATTAATTACGAAACTGATAACATACGGCGTCGAGGTTGCAGCCATAGCCCGGGCCAGTCCAACCGCTTCGGGCAGAGCCGGCAACGTCTGGGCCACCAAAAAATCGACCCCGGCCGCACTCAAACGATGGCTCTGCCAAGAGTGAAAAGCTTCCGCTTCAACACTGCTCAAACCCTCTTCGGGTAAATAACAATCATTCTTACAACTCATCAGGCCGCCGACAATAATTTTATCCCGCCAAGTCCCCCATGACGCCTTGATCTCGTTAATAAAAGCCACGGCATCAGCATTCACGTCCCGCACTTCACCGACCGCCGCCAAGCGTTCGCGATTGGCCCGCCAAGTTGGCGTCGTAATTGTAATCGGCACATCAATATCACGAGCCAGAGCAATAAAATTATTAATCAATTTGGCAATCGACCGGCGTCCGATCTCGTCATAAATGAGCAAAGCGTTAACCAACTCGGGATGCAAAGCGATCTCCGCCTCCCGCTTTAGGGTCTCAATTACCGCCGCTTCGGTCAAAATGAAATCATACTCAGCTAGAGCTTTTTCCAAATCCATACTTACTCTTTCCGCTTTTCACTATTTTTCAGGCCAGCCAATGCCGGCAGCACCCAAAGAACGGTCGGCAGAGCTCCGCCAACACCTAGCAAAACCGTCAAACCAATTGAGTGCAGGGCCGGATGGCGGGCCAAAACCAAAACCCCGAAACCGGCCAGCGTAGTTAAGCCGGAGACCAGCACGGCCTTCTCCGTGGCCGCATCACTACCGCGAAAAAGACGGTAGACCATAAAAATCCCGTAATCAACGCCCAGGCCGATAATCAGAATGGCGGCGACCAAATTAAAGAGATTAAAGGAGAGCCCCAAAAGCCCCATAATCCCGAACATCGACAAAAGACCGGCTAAAACCGGCAAAAGGGCAAGCACTACCTGATAGAAGTTGCGCAATAAAAACGACAGAATCAAGCTCACTACAATCAGGGCCAAGATAATAAACTGGCGCAAATCCCGGGCAATTGCAGCGCTCACCACTCGGCTGAAAGCTTGCGGCGAAACCAGATGCACCCCGGCAGGAATCTGGTCAGACCGAGAAAACAGCGCGCCCAACTTCGATCCATCCGGAACCAGAGTCAAAATTGTGACCCCGGCGGCATCTTTTTCAATAGTCGCATCAAAAAGAGAGGAAAAACCGGCCCGCCGCCAGAAAGATTGAGTCAAAAATGGTGGTTCACTGGTCAGGGTCGTCAGAAAAGGGGCAAAAGCGGTCTCTGAAAAACCGGTTTTACGACTCGCTAAAGAGAGATCGTGACGCAATTTGGACAAACGCTCAACTGTCCAGAAAGCCTGCCAATTTTGGCGATTTTCACGCTGGCGGCTTTGCGAGGGCATAACCGGAGCCAAACTGACGATCTCGGCTGCGGCAAACTCCCGGCGCAAAAAACTATAAAGTCGATCATTGGCCTGCAAGGCTTCCTCAAGATCGCAACCTTGAGCAAAAACCAGAGCCCGACCGCGAACCTCACCCCAAACCGACTTAAGCTCATTTTCAGCGGCCCGTAAACTTTGCGGTACCAGATTCACCTCGCGAAGGTCGCCGACACAACGCACCCCGACCGCCGACCAAGCTAAAAAGCCCAGAAAAAGAGACCAGGTTAAGACAATTATCCAAGCCGCCCGACCACGATATCTGAACGTTGGCTTTTGCGAAAGCTTCGGAGAAAGCTCAGATCCACTCTTTTTACTTCGTAAAAAATGAGGCAATACCAACAACGCCAGAAGCAGCGCCAGGAAAACCCCGAAAATCGCAAACAGCGCCAATTGGCGCTGCCCCGGCAGAGCCGAAAAAAGTTGAGCCGAAAAAGCCCCGACCGTGGTCAAACCGGCCCCGAGCAGGGGTACTGCCAAAGCCGCAACAATCAACCCCGGATGCCGGGCACGATTTTGCAAAGCGAAATAGAGATGGAGGCCGTAATCAATGGTCACGCCGAGCAAAACCGCGCCGAAACCAATCGTAATCGCCGAAATCGAACCCTCGATCAAACCCGTCAGCGCCAGCGCCGGCCCCAAAATCGCAACCGGTAACAAAAAAACCAAAAGGGCGCGGCGTCGACGCATAAAAATCAGAAAAACCAGGAGCAGCGCCACCAAAGAAGCACTTATCACGACTACCATATCTCGCTGAATGGTAGTCGCATTGGCGACCGTATAGGCATGACCGCAAAGCGGCACTACAACAATCCCCTCCGGCACCACCTCTTTTACCGCCGCATCGAGTTCCTGCAAAAGCCGCTGCGAACCTTTAAAATCGGTAATTCCGATCGGGGTTTCAAGTAAAAGCATGGTCTCACGACCATCCTCACTCAAAAAATGACCATCCACGACTCGGGCTTTACCAAGCGGATTGAGTGAGGCGAGCCGGGGAAACAGGAGATTGCGAAACTCTAAGGGATCGGCCAGAATCATCCCTTTTTGCAAAAATCCGGCGGGCTGCAAAAGATTGAGATAGGCCTTCTGCAAAGCTGCCTCAATCTTATCAGGAACCAAACGCGCCCGGATAAAATCATAATCATTTTCGTCGAACAAATTGGCCCACTGAGTTAAGGCAAAAGAGAGCAGCAACTCCTCTCCACCACTACCCGGCCCCCGGATCACCCGGCTAAAAAGCGGCGGCTGAAGCCGGGCCGCCAACTCGTCGGCCGCTTTAAAAAGCTGGGCCTGTTCCCCATCCGAACCGGCCCGCAAACGCAGCACCACCCGCCGGGCCAGCGGAGCTTTAGCCAGCAAACGAAAATCGGCCACCGCCCGGCTACCCCGATCCGGCAAAAGGGCCGCCACATCAGTCGTAAAAGGCAGACAGCTAAACCCCAGCCAACCGCCAACCAAGAGTAACAAAACAACCCCGACCACAAAACGACGACGTGCAGCAAAAATCCGATACAACCGTTCAATCATTCTCAACAATTTTTAATATCCTTGGATATCTGCAAGACTATCTGCAAGACGCTCTCAAGATAGAGTTGAATGCTTACGTTGAATAACCACTCCTCTGAACCACATGAAATCTACTGAAAACGAGAATCTGATCTTTTCCCAGCAACCTCCTCTTCATTAGCTTTGATCCAACCATCTTGAGATAACGTTACTTGATCAAATTTTGCCACATAGGGCTTGATATCGAGCAGCGGCGTGCCGTCCAGAATATCGACCCCTTCAATAATCAGAGTATTGCCCTTAACTTCCAGCAACCGGACAATCGACAAACCGATATGATTAGGCCGAACCGGAGCTCTAGTTGAAAAAACACCCCTTTCAACAACATCCATAAAAGGGATTACTTTCAGCCTGGTTTTTCGACATTCATGAAATTTATAGATCAGGTAGATATGGCTGAAACCTTCCAGATCCTGCAGGCCATCTAAATACTCATCGTCGACTACGACTTTGCCCACCGTTCCAACCGCACTTTTAGGTTGAATCGGCATCTTCTCAAGTTCTTTAAAGGGCGAACAGATAACCCCAATCGGCTTAATCATAATTTTTGACCTCTTGATTACGTCTCGGAAATAGAAAATACTGCGGCATCATCATTCAACCACAATCGATTTTAGCCAGGAGAAAAAAATATCAGAAAAGATACCGGAGTCGAATGATTCTGTCAATAGCCAAAGCTTTTAAGTTTTCAACTATCTCAGTGCGGGAACATGCCAGAGAAAAGTGGTTTGTGCAAATGGCTAAAACTAGCGAGTGACGATGCCGATCAATCATATCTCTGTTAGGGTTGTGCCGGAATTGATACTATATGTACAGTAAATCCGGGAATCCCCTAAAGCTCACCACCAGAATACCAAACCCCACGACTCTCAAACCCTCTGCCGGAAATAATTTCAAAACTTGCCGGAACCTCTTCGGAAGCCGGATTAATTCGGCTCGCCTTAACCACAAGGGGCGGAAACTGCTGTGTTGACAGTAAAGATTTTTCCGGCGAGTTCGAGGATTCAGCCCGCGCCGGAAAAATCTTGCAACAAACATATCGGATATGGTTATCCCTTTTCAATAACCAACATCCGTTCCCACTTCCCACCTTTGTAACGCCAGGATATCAAGATACTGAGGGTTGCAATAAATAGAACGACACAGCTCCAAGCTGAATAAATTCCCATCCCGAAATATGTGATGCCCACAAAAAGTGGGATAATCATACAGATAAAGGTTACTCCTGATATCACGAAAAGAAGAAAACGGGTATCGCCGGCGCCTTTCAGCACTGACGCAAAAATCATATAAAAAACATCAAGCAGAATATAGATTGCCACCAGCCTTAGAATAATCTCCCCCATCTGTTGAATTTCTTCATAATTCCCTCCCATCTCTCCCTCATTCATAAAAAAAGAGATGATGGTTTCAGGGGCAAAAACAAATAAAGCATCAAGCAGAACAGTGTATATAAGAAGTAGATGAATGCCGCTCCATGCGGCAGCCCGGGCCTCTTCGGGTCGCCCCTTACCCAGGGCCTGACCAGTCATACTGCTAATTCCGAAAGCAAAACTGAGCGCCGGCATAAAAGCCAGGGAACTAATTGAAATCACGATATTTGTCGTTGCCAGGGGCACTGCCCCCATGCGTCCAACCATAAGGATAAAAAAAGTGAACGCAAAAACATCAAGACTGAACTGCAAGGCTCCCGGCACACCATACTTAAGAAGTCTCTGCAAGATCTCCCGATCGAGTGCCACGGTCTCAAGCAACTTATACTCCCGCCTGAAAGGCTTAGAGAAAATTGCCGGCAACAGACATAAAACCACCACTCCCCAAGACACAACCGTGGCCATAGCTGCCCCTCGAATACCCAGTTCAGGCATCCCCCACACGCCATAAATCAGAGCGTAATTCAGGGGAATATTTACCAGCATGCCCAAAATAGTTGCGATCATCACCGGCCGGGTCATACCTCTGCCGGTAAAAAATCCGGAAAGAGTCTGGATGGCCACATGCAATACACCCCACTGACAGAGAATCGTAAAATACTGCCCTTCAAGAAGACGAATTTCAGGACTATGGCCAACCAGATTAAAAAGAGGAGTCGTCACAAAGGTTGCGATAAAAATCAGAACTACACCTGAGAGAAGGGTAAAAAAGATCCCCTGCCACAAGGCTGTCCCTATTTTTTCCGGCTTGGCCGCGCCATGATACTGAGCAATAAACACTGCGACATAGCTAGCAATCCCACCCAAGAAACAGAGAACCAGAAAGACCGTAACTCCAGCCGGAACAACTGCAGAAAGAGCGGCAATACTATAGTGAGAAAGAAAAATCCTGTCAGTAAACTCCATAACCGTTGTCGCGGCCATACCTGTGACCAACGGCAGACAAACTTTTGCGACTTCACGATAACGGCTTTTTTTGCTCCAATCACGCCATAATTGAAACAGAGCAATCTTCAGCCTCCAAGAAAAACATTTGGGCATCTCTTTGCAAACCCTTTATCCTTTAAAAATTGATCAACCTGAAGGCTCTCCGAAAATTTTCGGCTTCGGAGGTTGTTATACTATCCGCCAGCAAAAAAAAAGAACTTTCCAAAATCCTTGCCCACCTGTGACTTTTTACGAAGGTATCCAAAGTTAGTTCCAGTGAGATGAATTGAGGGAAATCACTTGACAATAATAGACGATCAAGATAGTAGGAAAATGTTTATTTAATTGCACCCTATTTCAATTTTTAAGGTTTAGTAGCTTGCCTCGGTTAATGTTTAAAAAAGTAATTGTCTGTTTTCTGGTCATTGCCTGTTTCTGCTCTTTTGGCGGCGGTCGGGGTCGGGCTGTTATCTGTTTTGACCGGCACGGTTGCGTTGAGCTTGAACTTTTGCACAGCGGCGACCACTGTTTAACCGAGCATCTTCATGGTCACCACAAGCATCATGAACACAAACATCCGGGAGATAATCCCGACCAGAAGAACGCATTTAACTATACTTCGAAAGACTGCTGCTGTTCAGCTTGCGATGACATTGAAGTCTCGTTACAGCTTTTTGCCCCACGCCGAAAACAGCTTAAAAACAGCCCCAATTTTAGTGTAAAACCAATTTTCCCACCTTCAACCTGCACACCTCTAGTTATTTCCACAAAAACAATCGCTCTCAACCCCACCCCCCCTTCAGTTCCAGATCCATCTCTTACACTCCTGCAAAGCGTAATCCTTCTGATTTGAGTTTCACCCTCTTCGCACTATAAAGTTATTGTAAATAAAAGCGAACTTTGCTTCGCCCTCACAAACGGGGTCAAAGCTGGGGTGCTGACGCACCTTGTACCAGCAATGACCCCAATCCCGGCAGTTTGTTCTAAGCGGGGTCAAAACTTTCATGGATGCTAAAGCCTCCACAAAAGCATAGACCCCAGCCGAGATAGAGGGCGAAGCAAAATAACAAACCACCCTCTTTAACTTAACTGAGATAGCACTTTAAAAACATACGGAGGACAACCGTGACAAGTTTCAAATACCTATTGGTTGCCATGTTTATTATCTCCATCCCTTTTGCCGGGTTTGCCGAACCGGGTTCTGGTTTACCGGAAAAAAGGCCGTGGGGAGCAAGTCTGCCGGCTTATCAAGCATCCGGTGAGGATAAAAATGCCGTCGGGTTTCCGGCACTTACGCAGACGGCCGAATTGACTCTTTCCCAGGCTTTGACTCTGGCCCTGGCCCGAAACCCCGAGATGGCTGCTTTTTCCTGGGAGATCAAGGCTCATCAGGGAGTGGTACGACAGGCAAAATTGTTGCCCAACCCGGAAATTGAGTTAGGGATTGAAAATATTTTGGGCGAAGGCGAGACCCGCAGCTTCAAGTCAGCTGAATCCTCTATGCGATTAAGTCAACTGATCGAACTTGGCGGCAAACGCGCCAGCCGGCTGCAAATCGCCAACCTTGAACGTGATCTTGCGGGCTGGGACTATGAGACCACCCGTCTCGATATTTTAGAAGCTGCCAACAAAGCCTTTTTTAAACTTCTCACAGCCCAGGAACGAATGCAGCTGGGCCAGGAAAACCTGCAGCTGGCAGAGGAGGTTTTCAACACCGTAAACATCCGGGTTCAGACCGGTAAAGCCTCGCCCCTGGAAAAGAGTCGAGCCCAAATAGTAGTCAGCAAAAATCGTATTGCCTTAAATAACCATGCCCGAACCCTGAAGGCAGCCCGCCATAATTTAGCCTCCATCTGGGGAGCAACTAAACCACACTTTGCCAAGGCTGTCGGCAACTTTGAAAAAACAGGTATGCCGCCGAGCTTGGCGAGTATTGGTCTACGATTAACCCAAAACCCTGAAATTGCCCGGCAGCTAACCGAAACCGAACTGCAAAATACGAGACTGAGTATGGCGAAAGCGCTCGCAGTACCCGATATAAATGTGGGTGCCGGCGTCAAACGCCATGAAGATATTGACGATTTTACGTTTCTCTTCGGGTTCTCCATGGCCCTGCCGGTTTTTGATCGCAATCAAGGAGGCATCAGCGCTGCAAAAGCCGAAGTATCTACTCGAAAAAGTGAAAACCAAGCCATAGTGATCGCAATTAAAACTGATCTAAGCCAAAACTATGAGGATTTCAAGGCTGCATCCGCTGAAGTAAACTCTTTGCAAGAGCGAATTTTACCGGTAGCAAAAGAGACCTTTGAGGCGATAAATTGGGGCTACCAGCAGGGTCAATTTGAATTTTTAGATGTGCTTGATGCCCAGAGAACACTGATTGAGCTGCGAGAACAACTGGTTGACAGCCTCCAAAGGTACCATGACCGAAGAATTAGCATCGAGCGCCTGATCGCTCAAGAAATTGCACAATTAAAATGAGGATAATTATGAAAAATATAGAAAAAAAACGGGCCTTGAGTCTGGCAAAAATTATGACCCTGATAACTATCTTTTCAGCATTGAGTTTAGGTGCTCAGACACTCTGGGCCCAGGAAATTGACAAACACGATCATCGTGACCACAGTAACTGCAGCCATGCTCATGAAAACCACGATCAACATAGCGAAGAGAAGCATGATGATCACTCCAACTGCAATCACGATCATGACCATGCAAGCCCTGATCCCGGCCTCTCCGCGGCGTCGATTCCGGAGAGTTGTCCTGATTCAGTCGTCAGCATGTCGGCTGCAGAGATGAAGCGTTTTGGCATTGTCGTTGAAAAGGCAACAACCAACAATCTGGAAGTTTCAGTCAAAGTGCGGGGGGAGATTACGCTCAATAGTGACCGCACAGCCCATATTGTCCCCCGGGTATCCGGCATTGTTTTAAAGATTTACCGCACCCTTGGAGATTTTGTTGAAAAAGGGGGCGTTATGGCAATCATCGAAAGTCGGGAACTGGCAGATGCCAAGACCGATTATCTGAGCGCCATCAAACATCTCGAATTAGCTGAAATTGTTTTTCAGCGTGAAAAAAAATTACGGCGCAAAAAAGTCAGCTCTGAGCAAGATCACCTGGCCGCCAAGCAGGCTTTCGCCGAAACTGAAATCACGCTGAAAAATTGTGAACAGAGGCTGAAAATCTTAGGCTTCAATAAAACTGACCTCAAGAAACTGTCGTCCGAACCGGCTACCGAGTTGAGCCGTTTTGCGGTACGCTCCCCCTTTACCGGTCACATCATTAAGAAAGATATTGCTCTGGGTGAGGTGATCACGGATACGAAAGAGATATTTGTCGTCGCTGACCTGACTACCGTCTGGATCGACCTTGATCTCTATAGCAAAGATGCCGACAGCGTAAAAAAAGGGCAGAAAGTATTCATCACGCTGCCCTCGCAAAGGCGGCCGCTTGCGGCTGTTATTGATTACGTCGCCCCTCTGGTTGATGAAAGTACCCGCACCACCATGGCCCGGGTCCTCATCAACAATGAGGATGAGGAGTTGCGTCCCGGCACTTTTATCACGGCTGAAATTGTGACAAAAGAGATTGAGGCCAGGGTGGTTGTCGATAGAGATATTCTCCAAGAAGTCGGCGGCCAAGCTTGCGTTTTTGTTCAGGATGAACACGGTTTTGAGCCCCGCCCGGTACGTCTGGGCGAAACTAATGCGAGAAAGGTGGAGATCATCGCCGGACTTTCTCCGGGTGAGTTGGTGGTCGTAAAAAACGGTTTCCGCCTCAAAGCGGCCCTTGAAACCGGCGTTGGTTCCGGCTGCGGCACCCCCGGCCATGTTCATTAAAAGAGGAAGGAGTTTTTAATAAATGATTGCAAAACTGGTACAATTTTCACTGAAATATAAGCTTTTGATGCTTATCCTTTTTTTAACGGTCTGTAGTGCCGGGGCCTTGTCATTTACGCGCATGTCAATTGATGCCTTTCCCGACATCAGCCCGAATCTGGTTCAGGTTTTTGCTGAAGTTGAGGGGATGGCGGCCGAAGAATGTGAACAGTTTGTCACGCGCCCGGTCGAAGTCATCATGCGCGGAATCCCCGGCGTCACCAAAATCCGTTCCCTCTCATCACTTGGTCTGGCGACCATCAATATCTACTTTGACGATAAAACCGACATCTATCGTTCCCGGCAGCTGGTTTCGGAACGACTCAAAGAGGCGGAGGAAGCAATTCCCGAAGGGGTTATGCCGCACGGTCTCAAGATGGGCGCGATCGTCAGCGGCATGGGTAAGATTTTAGGTTACTATTTAGAAGCCGGCGATTATGACATTACCGAGCTGCGCACCCTGCAGGAGTGGATTGTTAAACGTGAGCTACAGACCGTGCCCGGAGTTGCCAAGGTCATCAGTCAGGGCGGCCATGTCCGTCAATACCAAATTAAAGTCGATCCGGATCTTCTGACCGCCTATAATCTGACTTTAGATGAAGTGGTTGCGGCCGTCCGACGCAATAATCACAATCTCGGGGCCGGAATTATCGAGCGCGGCTCGGAAGAGTTGATCGTGCGCAGCCTCGGCCTGCTCGGTTCACTCGATGATCTTAAAAACACGGTGATTACGACCCGCGAAAAGCGGCCAATTTTTATCAGCGACATCGCCACCGTTGAAAAGGGAAAAGCTTTTCGGCGAGGAGTCTCGCTGCTCAATGCCGACAAAGAGATTGTCAGCGGCACCATCTATAAAACCCATGGCGCCAACTCCTTTGCGGTTATCGGCGAGGTCAAGAAACGGCTTGAAAAAATCAACCGGTCGCTGCCGCAAGGTGTAAAAGTCGTCACCTACTACGACCAGGCCGACCTGGTCAAAAACAGCATCAACACTGTGCGCAACGCCCTCTCTCTCGGTCTTTTGATGATCTCCATCGTCACCCTGATTTTTTTGCGCAATTGGCGTAATTCACTGGTGGTTGTCGGGGCCCTGCCTTTTGCGACCCTCTTTGCCGCAACCCTGCTCTATTATCGGGGGATACCCGGCGATCTCCTCTCTTTTGGCGGTATTGCCATCGCCTTGGGGATGATCGTTGACGCGACCATCATTATGGTCGAAAGATTGCAATCGGCCTTCGCCACGACAACTGAAAAGGCCTCACCCGGCACCCTGATTCTACGTGCCGCCCAAGAGGTTGCCACGCCCATATTTTTTGCCAGTGCGATCATCATCATCGTCTTTTTGCCGATCTTTACGTTAGGCGAAGTTGAAGGCAAAATGTTTCGCCCGCTGGCGATCGCGGTTACCGCAACCATGATCGGAGCCCTGATCTATGCTTTGATGATTGCCCCGGTTCTTTTTCGTCTATTGCGCCCCAAAAACAGTCAGCAAAACGACCCCGATCACAGCGAAAGTGCCCTGGTGCAACGTTATCGTACTATTTTAAACTATTTCCTTGAACGCCGCTGGTTAGTTACATTAATCATCGTGGCCCTGCTTTTTTCCGGCGGCCTGACCTTTGCAAAACTCGGTAAAGAGTTTGTCCCGACTCTGGAGGAGGGCACCCTGCAAAGCCTCGCCTATATGAACCCCAATATCTCTTTAGAAGAGATCACCACCACAGCCAAGGAGATGGCGAAAGAGATGAAAGCCTTCCCCGAAGTTAAAGAGGTTGTCGTTGATATCGGTTATGGAGAGGTCGGCCCCCATATGCACCACACCAATTACGCCTGTATGAATATCACTTTGCAACCAAAAAACAAGTGGCAGACAACCTCAAGCCAAGATGAATTAATTGAGCTTATTGACCAGCGAATCAAAGATTTCCCCGGTGTTTCGACAACTTTTTCCCAACCGATCAAGCATGAAATTGACGGCCTTATCGGCGGTGCCGGGAGCAGTGTGGTAGCTAAACTTTTTGGCGATGATTTTGATGCTTTGCTGGAGAAAGCCGCAGAAATCAGCGAGGTTTTGGCCCATATAGAGGGGGTTGCCGATCTTCGTACCGAACAGGTTGATGGTCAAACCCAGCTCCAGATAACCATAAAACCGGAAGCCGGAGCCCGGCATGGCCTGAGCAAGGATGAGGTGCAACGGACAATTTCGCGCGCCATCGCGGGTGAAACCGTAGGCCGGATTTTCAAAGGGGAACGGATGTTTGATATTACGGTGCGTTTTAACAAAGCGTCGCGTAATTCGATTGATGCCGTAAAAAAACTTCTCCTTAAAACTCCCGGCGGTTACAATGTTCCGCTTGAAGAGTTGGCCGAGATTGAAACCGTCTCCGGCTTACGCCAGATCAGTCGCGAGGATACTCGGCGCTACATCTCCATTCAAAGCAACGTTCGGGGCCGGGATTCGGGCAGTTTTGTCGACGAGGCCCAACGCCAAATTGCCGAAAAAGTTGTGCTGCCCCCCGGTTATCACTTGGCCTGGGGCGGTCAGTTTGAGTTGCGTCAAGCGGCAAACAAAAGGTTGTTGATGGTGATCCCTTTAACCCTGCTCTTAGTCATGGTCATGCTCTACGGCCTTTTTAACTCACTCAGTAATGTCGTTCTGGTGATGCTCAATATCCCCCTGGCCTTGGTCGGCGGCGTCATCAGTCTCGCGATTTTTCAGGAAAATCTAAGTATTCCGTCATCCATCGGCTTCATTGCTCTCTTCGGCATCGCTTTAACCGACGGCTTGGTTCTGATTTCCCGCTTTGAGCACTTAAAAAGTAAAGGCTACGATCTCAGAAAAAGGGTTTTGGCTGGCTGCAGCTCCAAACTGAGGCCGGTTCTGATCACAACCATCACCACCGCTGTCGGCCTACTGCCGCTGATTTTCAGCAGCAGCACCGGCTCGGAGATTCAACGCCCCTTAGCCGTGGTTGTCGTCGGCGGCCTCTTCTCATCAACCCTGCTGACGTTGATCGTCATCCCGACTCTTTATGAACAATTTGCCGAGAGATGGCGAAAAGAGTAACAACAAAGCGCTGGTCAGTGCTATACCTACCTCTAACACAGCGCTTTTATGACATTTTTGTTGAAATTTTCATTTAATCTTCGATATAAGTAAAAAGAGACTGCAACTATTCAGCGTAAGCAGAGAAGTACCGTATATTGATGAATTTCAGTAAATCCTGGGGACATAACCCGACTCTCCGAAGGAAATCGGGATTGCTTACCCTGAATTTACGGGTTAGCTGAACAGTTACAAAGAGACTGTACTCTATCAAGAAAAACTTGTTGAGGAGATTTAAAATGTTCAAAAAATTATTTTTTCTGGCGGCCACATTATTTTTGATAATTGGCGGGGTCACCATCTTTCGTGGTCTTGACGAACAATCCAATGTGACTGTCACCTTTGCCAATGCCAAACACCTGATGGTCGATGACCATGTCTATCTCTCCGGTGCTCTGGCCGGCAAAGTCAGAGCTATCAAAGCGGATGCTCGACAGGTAGCCGTGACCATCAATCTAAAAAAAGGTTTTTTCGCCCAAATCTCCTCGACCTCATCCTTCTTTATTGATAATGACGCACGCAATGACAAAAGAAAATGTGTCCTGATCAGACTCTCCCACAAAACCGGCAATCCCATCACCCCTAAGACGCGATTGGCTGGCGTTGATTCAGCTTTTGCCTGGTCTATTATACAGGCCGAAGAACGTATGGCCGAGATGACCAATTCCGAACCTCTAAAAAAGAGCTCGGATGATCTTGAAAAAGTCTGGCAGGATATCCGACAGGCTTTTGCCGAAATCGACTTCAAAAAAATGGAGAAAGCGCTCGAAGAAAAAACCGAACAGTTACGCCGCAGTTTCAACCAGGCTCTGGAATCGGAAAGCTACAAGCAAACCATGGCTGAGATCGAAAGCAAAATGGAGGAGTTGAAACAGGCAATAAAAGGGGCGGCTGACAGCCAAGCCGTCCAGGAACTCAAGGAAACCCTGGAAGGCCTCTTCAAAAAACTGGAAAAAGAGGCCCCGGAAAGAAGTGATGTCAAAATTTAAGATCTAGACCAACTCGGGATCCGACATATCTCTGATCTGTTCCAGTAGACCTTTGCCCAGATATCTGAAAAGTTCCCGCTGGGCCTGAGACTGCGGGTCATCTTCAAGTTTCTCAAGATGATCGGCAAAAAGTTTTTCTACGGGACGGAGGAAGTGCTCGGTCTTCAATTTTTTCTCGACCGCCCACTCTTCAATAAATTCGGCCATCTGATCGATAAGTTCCTGAACCCGTTCTTCGGTCGAAGACCGCTCCGGCAGCTCAAGCCCGGAAAGAGTATCTTCGGGGGCTCCCGAATCACCGTAATTAGATACCGACGCAACCTGGGTCATCTCTTCAATTGTGACCAGGCTCTGATAACGGTAATCAGCACCAACAGTGTCAATGCTCTCAAGCTCGAGGATTTTGGCCGCATCCTGAGCCGCTTGAAGAAGATCGCCGCCCGACAAAGTATCCATCATCAGTTTATCGATAATCTCTAAAGCCTCTCTGATATCTTTACGTTCCTGCCCGTTAAGATCACCTTCTATGCTCAAAGAAAACCGGCTTTCCTGACTATAGGAAAAAATATCGGTATGAGACTGCGCGGTTTGCCGGCGCATAAGATCTCCGTTTTCACCATTAATCAGCGAGTCCCTCTGATAAAAAGCGTCATAGCTTGCCGCCTGAAAACTGATATCGTTTTTATAGGAGAGGGTTACTTTATCGCCTTCGTCCGTTTCAATAGCTATATCTTTACTCAAGCTGGTTGAGGCGGTCACCCGGGCGGCTTTTAAAGCCAACGAGGTGTAAGAGTTTTCGGGCTGGGAATTCCCGGAGAGGGCACTTTGGTCAAGTTGCTTGGGGACTAAACTTGAAATGGTACTCATTTTCACATCTCCTTACCGAAACGCGCACAGAAACAATTTCTCCGGCTATCGACAGAAAATGGAAAAATCTTTAGAAGAAAAAAAACAGGGGGGCCAGAATCAATAGAGGGTCAGTTCTTGACCCTGACCCTCTTCCGCTCACAACGCAGATGATCGTTTTTCTTTGTCATCAGCGTTCTACTTTTTCCAGGGCGTAACTTCGGTCTTTACCCAGGTCAACTCCGGCCAGACTGCCGGAAGCCGAGGGCAGAACCAGTGTGAAAGTGTTAAGGGTGTCGAGTTGACAGATACCGGAGATGGTTTCGAGCTCAAGAATATGGCCTCCGGTCTGGCGCTTCTGATCGAGAAAATGAAAGTGATAGCCGGGAACATTAATCCCTTTGACAAAGGGCGGTGAACGAAAACCGACGATGGTTCCGACAACCTCTTCAAGTTCAAAGATCTTCTGATCTTTAACCACTTGGGCCAGGGGCTGATAGGGTTTTGACTGGGCCGGTACGCTGCGCACTTTCATACGCTTGAAGAGGCCCTTGATCTTGACCGCAACAAAGAGATTCCGGTTGGGTAAGATCTCATCCAGCATTGCTTTCAAACCCTCATAGTTCAGGCCGGACTCAAAGGTAACTTCCCGGTCAGAGGCAAAAAAACAGACACTGGCAAAAGGCGTTTTCAGCTCTTTGGCCGGCTGATAGACCCGGCCATCGATCTTAACCTGATAGACGGTGCCGTCAAGAACCACCATTTCACCATCCAGATGATCGAAAGTACCAATCCCGAAATCACCATGACCGAGCAGTTCAGCACAACTCATCTCACCATCATAAACCCCGGCCAAAAGCGCATCGATCGTTGAAGTCTGAGTCAAATGGTTGCCGGTGGCACAGCCCCAACCTGAGAGCAGCGCCAGCCCCAAAAGTGACAAAAGCAGAATTTTGCGGAAACCAAAAAGTTTACCCATCTTTAACCACCCAATTTTCATCTGAAGCTCTCCTCGGGCAAAGCTTGGTTGATGATAACATCAAAAAAATTGATCGCCGTGTAATCGCCATCCGCCTCACGAATAATAATCCGTGTAACATAACGATAATCGGCCGAGAAAGTAATCTCTAAAGAGGCCACCAGACGGCGGGCGGCAGCTTCGCGGGGAACCAGCTTAAGAGAGGGCGGCTCTGCATTTAACGAAGGGTTTGATTTGGGCTTTAATTCGGAACTCAGGAGGGTCAGGGTATACTCTTTTTGCAGAAAATCGAAATCGGCCGTCGTCCAGGCCGTAACCTGGGTCGCAAAATGACGCAGCCAGGGTTCTTCGGCGAGTTTAAACGGTTGCGCTTGACCACCTTTCTCATGCCAGCGCCGACCTTTGCTGCCACAAACCGAAAGTCCGGAAAGCACCGGCTCAACCAACTCCCAACGCCAGCAATCGGGCCGCTGAAAAGCAAAGTTACCACGGGCCTTAAGCACTTCGGCAAAAGCTTTAAGATATTTCTCTTGCACCATTGTGCTGGCGATGGTCTCAACCCCGGCCGCCGCCTCCCGAATCCGTTGAAGCGTCGGTTCAATTTCTCTCTCAACCGCCACGACCTGCGGCGTCAAGTAACCGGAAAACAGACCAAACAGCAGAAAAAAGAGGCCGACAACCCGACACATAGTACAATCTGTTTTCAATATCTACCCCTCAGGCGGCAGCCAGATTTTCAACTCGGCTTCGGCAACTCTTTCATGAGCGACTTTAACCACCGCCTCAGCCAGAAAAAAAGTCTCTACCTGAGCTGTAGTTGCAACTTTGATTGTAACCTCTTCACCAACACCAACCCGCCGATAACAAACAAGATGCCTGACTCCGACCAAAAAACCCATGCTCGGCGGCAAACCGGCGAGCCGATCCTCGTAACCCCGAAGACAGGCATAGGCCTGGGCCATCATCTCAAGCAGGACAACCTCTTCGAGCAAAGTCTCTCCACCTTTACCATCTTCGACCGCAAAAACTGAACCCGACTTGGTTCCACCAAGAATTGTCCCGGCTCCGGTACCCGGCTCGTAAGCGAGCAACACCTCGATCAAAAGCATGGTTTTACGGTGCGGTATGAGGTCGTAGGCGGGCAGTGGCAATTCAAGATTTTCCATCACGAACTGCCCCGATCTCTACCCACCCAGCCTTCATCCAGATGAAGCAGGCGTTTCTCACTATCGACAATCTCAAGACGAATGTTGAGAAGGTTTTCCGTCGGCAATAAACTTGACGCTTTTTCGGGCCACTCTATAACCAGGACACCGGGAGCGGCAAGATAGTCGTTAAATCCCAACTCAAAAAGCTCATCAATATCGCCGAGCCGATAGAGATCAAAATGGTAAAGCGGCAGACGACCTTGATATTCGTTGATCAACGTAAACGTCGGGCTATTGAGATAGTACCAGTCTGAAACGCCAAGACCCTTGGCAATTCCTTTGGTGAGCAAGGTTTTCCCGGCCCCGAGCTCTCCTTGCAAGGTGATAACATAGAGCTCATTTTTAAATGAAGCACCAAGTCTCTCGCCAAAGGCCAGCGTCTCCTCGGCCGATGCGGTTGCCAGGGGGCTGTCCGAAAATGTCTTTTTTCCCCAACTCTGCGTTATACTCATAAAATTATCCTCGGAATATTATTATATGCCTGCGGTAATTTTCTTCGCATGCCTTGATTTGAGCAAAAAATCCTATTCCCGAACAGCCCCCTGTCGGACTTTCCCACATTGTACCAATCTCCTCAACCATTAAGACCACAAGCCAACGCCGAAAGGGTTTCCGGCAGTGCCTGACCAAGTTCGACGGCAGTAACGCCATGGCTGAATCCTGCAGCCAGCAGGCGGTCGGCAATCAGACCATGGAGAAAAACGCCGGTTTGGGCGGCAGCTAGAGGAGCTAAGCCCTGAGCCAGAAAACTGCCGATAATCCCGGTCAAAAGATCACCGGAACCCGCAGTTGAGAGCAGATAGTTGCCGCTTGAATTTACTGAGAGTGAACCATCAGGAGCGGCGATAATGGTACCGGCCCCCTTGAGAACTACATGAACGCCCCATTTCAGGGCCAATTTGCGAGCTGATGCCGGACGACTATTTTGAATCTCTCGACTTGTACATTTTAAAAGACGGGCCATTTCGCCGGGATGCGGCGTTAAAATTGTCTGCGGACGACCTTTGGGCATTATTTCAGGAGATTTAGCCAACAAAGTCAAGGCATCGGCATCAAGAACCATCGGCAAAGTGCAATCACGCAGCAGGGACGCCACCAAGGCGCCGGCATTTTCATGCAGGCCCAGTCCGGGGCCTATCGCCAACGCGGTTTTTCCGGAACAGAGTTTTTCAAGTTCAGCCTTAGTCGGCAATCTCATCAAGCTGGCGGAATCTTCTGCTAAAGCCGCTAACATCAAAGCCGGATTGCGCCCTTCAAGATGGGTCGCAACCGTTGTCGGCAGGGCTAAAGTACTGAGCCCGCAACCACAATGTAAACCGGCTCCGGCCGCCAAAAGTCCAGCTCCGGCTTTGCCCGGCCCACCGGCAAAAGTGAGAAGGTGACCGCGATTACCCTTATGACCATTTTCCGTTGGCGTTTGCGGCAACAACGGGCGGCAGAAATCGGCGGTCAGTAACCGGGCGGCGGCCTCATCGTCCTCTTCGTCAGCCCAAGATTTTGGAATCCCGATATCAACAATTTCAATCTGGCCCGCATATTCACGGCCGGGATAGACAAAAAGACCCAATTTGGCAAAAGCAAAAGTCACCGTCGCCGTCGCTTTGACGGCATTACCCAGAGGCAGACCAGAATCGGCATTAAGGCCGGAAGGAATATCAAGCGCTAAAACCGGCCCTGAAAACTGATTAAGAGCCGTGATGATCTCGGCATAAAGCCCTCGGACATCACTATTGAGACCGGTTCCCAAGAGCCCGTCAATAATCAGTTTCTGACTTTTAAACGTCGGCTTCAAGCCTTGCCAGGCAACCTCATCGAGGAGTTCCTCAACCTGACCACCAAGACGGATAAAGGCATCAAGATTAATTTTGGCATCGCCACCGATTGCACCAACAGAAGCCGTTAATGCGACCTTAACCCGGCGAAAGCCGGCCAACAGCAAAACCCGGGCGACAACAAATGCGTCGCCGCCGTTATTACCTTTACCGGCAAAGAGCAGTACGGCATCATCCCGGCTACCGAGCCATCCGGCTTCCTCAATGATTCGCACCGCCCCGCGCCCGGCCTGTTCCATTAAAACAACGCCGGGAATCCCGATTTCATGAATCGCCCGCTCATCTAAAGCCCGCATCCGGGCCGCGGTCAAAAGTTTAATATCTCCAGTCATATTATCTCTCCCTACGCATTTTTTCCAGCTCCTGCGACATCAATTCTTTCACCTGTTTGCGCATTGTCACATGAGCATCAGCGCCATTGAAGGCGGCCGGGTCGATTGGAGCCAGGGCGTGCATGCGAATGGTGGCTGGATGCATCCGGAAAGTCCCCGGCGGCAGCAGGATATCGGTACCCGAAATACAGAGCGGCACCAGCGGCAAGCCCAGTTTCAGGGCCAGCAGAAAAGCCCCCGAATAGAAACGTTGCAGCTCTCCGTCTCGACTGCGATGACCCTCGGGGTAAAAAAGAATTGAACCACCGGCGGCAACAATCGCCTTAGCCGGCTCCATACTCTCGGAAAAACCGAGCTCCTCGACATCGAGATAGCGAGCCAGACGCATAAAAGCCGTATACCAGAAAAGCCGGCGAAAAGGCCAAGCCCTAACCGCAAAGGAGATATTACTGACCGGCTGCATCGCCATACAAAAAGTATCAAAAAAGGAGAGGTGATTAATAACGTAGATACATGGCGTCCGCTCCCGATATTGTTGGTCAAAACCCTGCAATTCGTAACTGACAAAAGGGGCGATAATCAACATCCAGCCCCGTCCGTATAACCAGATAAAATGACGGGCAATCCGGGCCACAGGCCAGCCGGTAACAACTTTCCAAAAACAAAAAGCCACCGGTGATATGAGCAAACCGATAAGGGTCCAGAGAAAAAGCAGAGGATAGACCCAAAGATTCATCAACCAGACAGCGGGGGATGACTTCCGTAAAGGGCCGTTAGAAAAAGCGTCGATTTTTTTCACAAACTTACAACGCCATCCTAAGAGGCCGCCTCGGTTTCCCGCTTTTTTTGCAAGATAAACTGATGAATATCGCCCAGCGTGCGAATCTCGCGCAAGCCCGCATCGTCGCGAATCTTGATACCCAAGGCTCCTTCTAAAACAACTACCATATCAACTATATCGAGACTATCAAGCCCCAAATCATCAAAAATCTCGGCCTCCGACACCATCGCCGAGCTCTCAAGTTCAAACTCTTCGATCAATGAATCATTGACCAAAGAGATTATTTCCGCATCCGTCATATTATCCTCAAGTTATCAAAACTAAACTCTGATTACCAGGGAGCAATTAACTCCTCCCAGAGCAAAATTATTTTTTAAAGCCAGGCTGGTTGTCTGCTTTTCGATAGCGGTGAAAATTCGCGGCCCCTGGCAGTGGGGGTCGATCTCATCAAGATTACGAGTCGGGATAAGTTCACCGCGACGCATCATCTCAATCGTGGCGATGGTCTCCAGGCCGCCACTGGCGGCTAAAGTATGACCAAGATGGCCTTTTAAGCTGCTAACCGGAATCTGATCACCAAAAAGTCCCAGCAAAGCTTGAGCTTCGGCAATATCACCTTTTTCGGTGGCCGTCGCATGGGCGTTGATGTAGTTGATCGATCCCGCCTCAATCCCGGCATCCGCCAGAGCCAGAGCCATACAACGCTGCATAGCGGCACTGCTGGGTTCGGCAATACTGCCGGTTTCGGTCAACGTCGCAAAACCGCTGATCTCGGCTAAAATTTCCGCTCCCCGCTCTTTAGCCGACTGCCAATCTTCGAGAACCAGGACTCCGGCCCCTTCGCCACAAACAACCCCATCCCGCTCCCGGTCAAATGGACGAGAAGCCAGCTCAGGCCGATCATTATAGTGAAAAGAGGCGGCATTCATCAAGTCAAAAGTTGCGGCCGAAAGCGGATGAAACTCTTCCGTACCGCCGCAAACCATCACATCCTGCACTCCCGATGCAATCATTTCATAAGCATAGCCTAGAGCCTGACACCCGGTGGCACAAGCCGCCGCCGGGGCCAGCAGACGGCCTTCGAGACCAAAAAAATGGGCCACGTTGGCGGCGGCCGAATGGTTCATGGTCTTGAAAAAGAGCGAGGTTTTCATGCGGGAAAAACTTTTGTCCCGAAAATGATCGGCGAAAAAACTTTCGCTGGCCTCTAAACTGCTGATCGTGGTTCCGACCACGACGCCGTAACGCCCGCTGCCATATTCGGCTTCCGGCAGAGCGGCTTGAGCCAGAGCTTCTTGAGCCGCAAGCACCGCAAAAATTGATTGCCGCGACATCGAACGCCGCTTGCTCCGGGGAATCTCTTTTCCGTCGACCCCCGGCACCAACGCCGCGAGCCGGGTTCTCAGGCCGCCGTACTCTTTAAGTTCATCAAGGATCTTAATCGCACTGCGCCCTTCAACCAAGCCGTTGATCAGAGCCGTAACATCCCGGCCAAAGGGTGAAGCCGCACCCATTCCGGTTACCGCTACACGTCTCATATCACATCACGCCGCAAAGCTTCGATCCGGTCATGACCGACGATTCCGCCAACCGTCATCAAAGCCGAAGTTATCGCCCCGAGCAGGCCCGGGGCGGCAGTCGCCTGACCGGCCAGAAAAAGACCGGCCAGCCGGGTTTTTGCGGAAGGATTAAATTGTCCCACCATATGCTTTACTCCATAGAGCGAGCCCCGAGCCGAAGCGTTGATTCTCTGCAAGGTTTTGGCGGTCGCCACACATTCGACTTCCAGTCCGGGGCCAAGTTCGGGCAGCAATTCAATAATACGCTTACGCACCTGCTCCCCGGTCTGCTCTTTTCTTTCGGCATAGCTAAGCGTTGCCGAAACCTCGGTTCCGGGTTCATAGTAAGGAGCCGGAAGAATCGCCGTCACGCCACCTTCCCAGTCGCTGCCGGAAGCGTCCGAATCGGCAGAACCGGCAAAATTAAGATAAAGCAGACGTTCAGAAAGCGGCAGCTCAAGATCAAGCATCGCCTTTTCCGACCCCGGCAGGAAAAAGAAGTTACGACCCTGAAAATTATGGGTTGGTAACAAACTCCCCCCAAAAGTACTTCCTCGCTGGCGTTCACGGCGCAAAAAAACAATCTCCGCCCCCGCCGTCTCTTCCAGAGCGGCCAGGCGGCGGCGATAGACCGGCCGAAAAACCGAAGCCGGCAGCAACTTCAACAGAGCCTGCGGATGCAGCGTCGCGATACAGCCTGAAGCCTGCAACTTAACTCCGTTAGTACAACGCATCCCGGCATAGGCCCCGGCGGCGGACAACTCAATCTCTTCTACCCTATGACGACAGAAAAGATCAACCCCGCATTGCTTTAAAACCGTAACCAAGGCCGTAACCAGGGCTCGGCCACCCCCTTTAAAAGTATGGGCCGAACGATAATAGCCATCGACAACCCCGGCATGGATGGCAAAAGGCACCTCGGAGGGCAAAGAACCATGCAGCAAACAATGGATCTGCAACAGCGTCCGCAACTCTCCACCAATGGCCAATTCGTCAAGAACCTGAGCCAAATTTTGCTCGTGCAAGAGCGAGAGCCCCGAAGCTGATGATCCCCCCAATTTCTCGGATTCCCCTGGTGCCGGAAAACAGTAGTAAGGGAGTTTCCGGGTAACCTCTTTTATGCGTGCAAAATATTCGCTTAAAGCCTGGCGGTGGGTCGGAAAACGCGTCCGCAAAGCATCACCCAGTGCCGCATAACCCTGGGGAAAAGAGAAGTTGAAACCACTATCCGGCTGGACTACGGTATCGTAAGCTTTAAGATCAAACGGAACTTTTTGCAGATGTTCGGCAATCCCCAGAAGATGCAGGTTAAGATCAAGAACGCCACCATCTTCAAGGCCCCCGGCATAATGGAAACCGGTTTCAAAATAGACATTATTGCGGACAAAACCCTCAACCAACGGTGCCGGTCGCGGCGCCTGCTCAACCACCGCCACTTTAAAACCAAAACGGACCAGCAACAAAGCACTGCTCAAACCGGAGATCCCGGCACCAATAACTAAGTAATCATATTTCATTGGGAGCTGAAATCCAGGAGAAGAGAGGCGTTGGAGCCGCCAAAACCGGCGGCATTACAGAGAACCCTATCCGGCTTTTGGGGCAGGGTTTGATTTAAGACACGCAGGCCCGAAGTCGCCGCATCGGGAGCGGTAAAATTAATTGTCGGTGCCATAAAACCCGCTTTAGCCATAACTACTGCATAAACTGCGGTGGCCGCGCCAGCCATCCAGAGTTCATGGCCGGTCAGCGCTTTTAAAGCGCTGACATAAGGCGTAACTAAACCAAAAACAGATCTGATATTCTCGGCTTCCGCGGCATCGCCAGCCAGCGTCGAAGTTGCGTGAGCCAAAAGCAGAGTCACATCTTCAGGCTCAATCGCCGCATCAACCAACGCCGCCCGCATCGCCCGAGCCAAGCCCTCAGAACTTGGCACCGAAAGCGTACCACCATCCGACGAAAAACCGTAACCTCTAACCTCACCCAGGATGGCTGCCCCCCGCTGCCGGGCCAGATCATAATTTTCCAAAACCAGAGCGGCAGCCCCGCCGCTGGGCACGAGACCATCGCGATCAGCATCAAAGGGTCGTGAAGCGGCAGCCGGATCATCAATTTTAGTCGAAAAAGCCCCCAGAGCATCAAAGCTGCACATCGACTCCCAGTTAATCTCCTGGGCTCCGCCGCAGATCACCCGCTCCTGACGACCTAAAGCGATCAAATCCGCCGCCTGACCAATAGCGTGTCCGCTGCTCGAACAGGCCGAACTCAACGTCCAACTCGCACCTTGGGTACCGAGCAGAACATTAAGATTCATGGTTATGGCCGAGGTCATAGCGCGAAAGACGAGACCGCTGCCGAGTTTATGGGTTTCGCCATATTGACGTAAGAGATCAACCTGCTCAACCGCCGCCAGACAACTCGAATCGCAACCAAAAATCAAGCCACTTTGCGGATTTTGCAAATCTTTTTCGCTCAACCCGGAACCATCAAGGGCTTCGCGCACGGCGACATAGGCGTGCTGAGCAAAAACGGGCATCGTTTTGCGCTGCTTGCGACTTAAAAAACGTTCAGGAAAAACCTCCGGCAGGCGACCGGTCAAAGGACTGCGAAAACCCAAAGCTTGACGCTCCTCATCAACCACAATCCCCGAACGCCCCTCGCGCAACGAAACCGCAACGTCTCCCGCCCCGACCCCGAGACAAGAGACGATGCCAACCCCGGTTATCGCTACTTTATGCCGCTGCATTGGCTAAACAATCCCGCCATTGACGGCCAATATCTGACCGGTAATATAGGTAGCCTTGTCGGAACAGAGAAACGAGACCGCATCGGCAACTTCCTGAGCCCGGCCGAAACGAGCCAGAGGAATGGTCGGTAAAATTTTATCCACCGGCAAATCCGCTGTCATCTCGGTCTCGATAAAACCGGGAGCCACCGCATTAACTAAAATTTTACGCTTCGCCACCTCGGCTGCCAAAGACCTGGTTGCCCCAATCAAACCGGCTTTAGCGGCGCTGTAGTTAACCTGGCCGGCAACCCCGGTCTGACCCGAAGTGGAGACTATATTTACAATTCTTCCGGCCCGCTTTCTCAGCATCCGAGCAACGACCAGCTTGGTCACCAGGAAAAAACCATCGAGATGGACATTTAAGACGGACTGCCAATCGTAGCGACTCATCAGAGCCATAATCCCGTCCCGAGCAAAACCAGCGTTATTGATCAGGATATAAGGTGTCTCTTCCGCCAGCAACTCACTTAAAGCCCCCTCAACCGCCTCCTCGTCGGCGACATCAAAAGGCAACAAAAGACATTGCCGCCCGCAAGCTGCAACCTTTTCGGCAACCCTTTGCGCCGCTTCATGATTTGAACGATAGTTAAGCCAGATATCGTAACCGTCGCAGGCCAGAGTTTCAGCAATAGCCGCCCCGATCCCGCGACTGGCTCCGGTCACCAGAGCAATTTTTTTATTTTCCGACATAATCTACTTAATACCTTACATTAACCACTCGCCCCTTACTGTTGAACTCGACGACCACGGTGCGGAAACGGTTACGCCAATATTTCCATTGATTATCATCCAGCGAGGAAGTTTCATGGGCGGCGGGATAGCCTAGGGCCGTCATCACCCCTTTTTTGGTCATCCCTTTGTAGGCCTTGCCTTTCTTGATTCCTTTCAGATCGACCGCCGAAAAACCTTTTAAGGAACTCGGCTTAGGCGAAAGAATCAGCTCTTCATACTCATCAACGCTCATCTCCATACGTCTCTCATGAACCTCAAAAACGCCATGCCGACCATCCGGCAAGTCATAGTAAAAGCCATAATTTTTCATGAAACGCTTCCAGGGACGAACTGTTAATTTAGTATTGGGTGGAATGATAACATGACCAGCACCGGGGTCGGTGTAATTGGCATAACTCGATTTAAGCAAACCTTTTTTATCGGCCTGGGCGTGAATATTATACTTATTATACATAGTTTCGCCGGCAGCATAAATATTTGACAAAAAACCACCAACCAGGAAAGTTGTTACCAATAACGACAGGGTAACGATCCGAATCACTCTTTTACTCATTTTGTCCTCCTTAAAAACAATCTGGATTTTCAGATAGTAAAGCATTGCATATTTCTTGAAACCGCGATCTTGTCCACTCTTTCTTCTTAAAATACCCTAATTCCTTATCTTAAAGATAAAGAGGAGTATTCGTCAACCAAAAAATCAACGTAACTATTCAGCCAACCCGTAAATTCAGGGGACACAATCCCGATTTCCTTCGGAGAATCAGGTTATGTCCCCAGAATTTACTGAAATCCATCAATATTAGGTGTTTTTCTACTTACGCTGAATAGTTACAAATCAACTTACTTCCCATGACTAACTTTACTCCATTGCAATAGAGCTGATGATTTCATGAAAAATTGCTCTTATCAGATAATTTCCTTAATCACCTACAACGTCTCCCGTAAAGCTTTGAGCAAGCGCCCAACATTGACAGGCCTGGCCGTATGGCCCATCAGACCAATACGCCAGATTTTTCCGGCCAGCGGCCCGAGGCCGGCACCGATTTCAATTTTATAGTCGTTAAGCAAGCGGCGGCGCAAACCGGCTTCGTCAACCCCTTGCGGTATCTTGACGGCATTAAGCATCGGCAAACGACAGGATCTGTCGACCAGCATCTCCAGCCCCAGTTCATCCAGACCGGCAACCAGTTGCTCATGACACTCCAGGTGGCGTTGATAGACTCTTTCCGGCCCCTCATTAAAAATTAACCAGAGAGCCTGATAGAGAGCATAGAGCATATTTATCGGTGCGGTATGATGATAAGCCCGACTTTCTCCTTCCCAATAGTTTACAATCAGGCTTAAATCAAGATACCAGTTCGGCACCTTACTTTGCCGGTTCATCAGTTTTTTGACTGCGGCTTCCGAAAAAGAGAGAGGAGCCAAGCCCGGCGGGCAGGAAAGACATTTCTGGGTACCGCTGTAAAGGGCGTCAATATGCCAGGCATCCTGGGCGACTTCGATACCACCAAGACTGGTCACGGCATCGACCAGATAAAGACAAGGTAAGGGGGCTATAAGTTTACCGATATCGGCCACCGGATTGCAGACTCCGGTTGAGGTTTCGGCGTGCACCACGGCCACCATTCCATACTCTTTGACCTCAAGCTGTTTTTTGACGGCATCGACCTCGACCGGCGTACCCCATTCAAATTCGAGGACATCCACCGTAGCACCGAGCCGGGTCGCAACTTCGGCCATACGCATGCCAAAAACCCCGTTCTTCAAGATCAGAACACGATCCCCCGGTTCCACCAAGTTGACAAAAAGAGCTTCCATCCCGGCCGAGCCGGTGCCGGAAAGCGGAATCGTCAACCGATTTTCGGTTTGCAACAGGGTTTGCAACTGACCTTTAATCGCATCCATGAGCTTAACAAAATAGGGATCAAGATGGCCCAACGTTTTCCGGCTTAGGGCTTCATAAACCTCGTCGCTAACACAAGAGGGCCCCGGCCCCATCAACAATACTTCTTCAATACCATCAAGTAAATTTTCCATCTTGTCTCTCCCTCCTAAAGGCTTTGCTCTGTTCAACGCGATGGCCGCAAACCCAGCCAAAGAGCATAGAGAATCATGACAACAATTTAAATTGATTGCAATACTGTGAGTAACTATTCAGCGCGATGTCGTCTTCAAGTGTGATACCTCATTTTCAGGAGAATAGCAAATCCCTGCCCCTGCCTCCTAAACAAGCCAGGGCTCTTCGGGCCAGGCGTGTTTCGGGTAGCGGCCCCGCATCTCTTTGCGTACCTCGCGATAGGAACCGTGCCAGAAACCGGCCAGATCATCGGTCACCTGCACCGGCCTGCGGGCTGGTGAGAGGATATGTAAGAGCAGCGCAATCCGGCCGCCGCCGATCCTAGGTGTCTCCCGGCAGCCGAAGAGTTCCTGTACCCGGGCCGCGAGTACCGGAACAGCACCGCTGATATAGTCGAGCTGAATCCGGCGCCCGGAGGGCAAACTGATCTCAACCGGGGCGAGTTGTTCCAGTTTCTGCTGTTGTTGCCAGGTCAGACGATCACGCAAAATTGTTTTCAAGTCAAGTCGGGCCAAACCATCGCGATTGCGGATTCGGCCCAATCGGGGAGCCAGCCAATTTTCGAGATCGTCCAACAAGGATTTGTCATCACAAGCCGGCCACGACTCTTTTTCAACCAAGCCACAGCTTCTGACAAACTCAACCCGGCGGCACCACTGGCGAATGTTTTTATTCCAGGGTAAAAGATCGAGACCGACGCGGCGCACCCCCTCCAGCCAGGCGGAGGTCAAAGCTTCCGCAGGTGGGTCTTTTAAGAACTCCTCTTCGAGCGTCAAAGAGTCCAACATCAGCTGTTGCCGAGCCACCACAGAGCCACTCTTCTGATCCCAGAAAACCTGAGATTCACGTTTTAGTAAACCGCCAAACTGTTTTCGTAAGCTGCTCTCGGAATAGGCTGCGGCCAGACGAATGCGGGATTTGCGACGGTCGCCGACAAGCTGAGCCACGACCAGATAGGAAGAGTGCGAAAGCGGTTCGGGATAGGCGAAAGAGGCCTCTTGCCCACCACTTAAAAGAAAACGTAAATCACCATCTGAACGTTTTTTAGCAATTCGATCAGGATAAGCAAAGGCTAACAATTCACCGCTGTAATCAGTTGTCAGCGGTGAATTTTCGACAATTTTTAACTGCCGGGTCAATCTTTGCGCTTCACGACGCAGCGTTTTCAAGAGCGCCCGGTCAGCTCTTGCAGAAGTATGACTTTTATCATCCGCCAGCAAGAGCTCAAGACGAAGATCGATATCGCAATCCGGAAGCCGGTCGCCGACGGCGAGCGGATCACGCTCATTTAACAATGCGGCGAGCATTGCCGCAAGCCGAGCCTGACCGATTTTTTTACCGGCCAACAGCATCTGGGCTAAACGGGGATGAATTCCCAGTTTAGCCAGCTCCCGGCCATGTTCCGTAATCCGATTATATGTATCAACCGCATCCAAACGGCGCAACAGGCTAAAAGCGGCATCGACCAAAGCTTGCGACGGCGGCGTCAACCAACGTAAATCGCTAACCTGAGAAACGCCCCAAGCCGCCATCTCCAAAACCATTGAGGTAAGATCAGCCAACCTGATTTCCGGCTGACTGAACTCTAACATTGCCGGTTCATCACTCTTTGCCCACAATCTGTAACAGTAACCCTGACCTTCGCGGGCGGCCCGGCCACGCCGCTGATCGGCCGCTGCCCGACTGATTTTGACGGTTTCCAGACGGCCCATACCGCTAGCCGGATCAAAACGCATAATCCGCCGCCAGCCGCTGTCAACCACAACCCTGACCCCGGGAACCGTAAGGCTCGATTCAGCAATATCGGTGGCCAAGACTACTTTACGAATTCGAGATATTGAAGCCTCTTTTGGCGAAGCTCCCTTTGGCGAAACCCCTTTTTGCGAAAACTGAAAAGCTCGATCCTGAAGTTCGCGAGGCAAATTGCCATAGAGCGGAATAATTTCAATTTTCGGCTCTATGGCCGAACCATTTTCTCGTTGTCGATCAACTTCACGCAAAAATTCCGCCAAGCGACGAATCTCCCCGGCTCCGGGTAAAAAAACCAGGAGATCGCCGCTGGTCTCGTGCAGAGCCCGCACCACCGTCCGGGCCACAACCGGTAAGGAGAGTTTCGCCAAGCTGCTTTCAGCATGAAAAGTGGTTACCGGAAAGGGTTCAAGCTGGGCTTCGAGAAGCGGGGCTCCGCCGAGAAAATCGGCAATCTCCAGAGCTGCCAAAGTCGCCGACATAACCATTAATTTGAGTTCAGGACGTAAGAGTTCCTGCACTTGCAAAGCGAAAGCCAGACCAAGATCGGCCTGGAGATGGCGTTCGTGAAATTCATCAAAAATGACCAGACCGTAATCACTTAAAGCCGGATCATTCTGTAGATAACGAGTTAAAACCCCTTCGGTGACCACCTCAATCCTAGTGCGGCGACCGACCACACTCTCGTGGCGCACCCGGAAACCGACGGTCTCTCCGACCTCCTCACCCAACAAAGCGGCCATGCGCCGGGCCGCGGCCCGGGCCGCCAGGCGCCGCGGTTCCAGCATCACGATCTTTAAACCTGCAAGCCAAGGCTCATCTCGTAACAGTAACGGCAGCAATGTCGTTTTCCCGGAACCCGGCGGTGCCTGCAACACCACCTGCTGACCAGCTTGTAATGTTTGGCGGAGTTTGGG
>JAYEGS010000293.1:0-1958 GCA_034659215.1 Pseudomonadota bacterium
CGTTCGGGATTGAGACGTTGGTCAGTCTGCCGACGATCATGGTTGATGCGACGGGCATGTGTGGCGCTTGTCGGGTAACGGTTGGCGGTGAGACTAAATTTGTCTGTGTCGACGGGCCTGAATTTGATGGTCATAAGGTTGATTTTGACGAGATGCTGAAACGTCAGGGCATCTACCTGGAACAGGAAAAAGTGGCGGTCGAACGCTACCAGCATGGTGATACTTGTAGTTGTTGTGATGAATGCGGAGGTGATAAGTAATGGCTGAAGAGAAGAAGGTAAATAAGGCAAAAAAACTACCCCGTCATCCGATGCCGGAACAGGAAGCCAAAATTAGAGCGCGCAATTTTGAAGAGGTTCCGTTTGGTTACTCAAATGAAACCGCGATGTTGGAAGCGAGCCGTTGTCTACGCTGTAAGAAGCCAAAATGTGTTGAAGGTTGTCCGGTCAACGTCAAAATTCCGGAATTTATCGGCCTGATTGCGGATGGTGATTTTCTTAAGGCGGCTCACAAACTGAAAGAGACCAATGCTCTGCCCGCAGTTTGCGGCCGGGTGTGTCCGCAGGAGAGCCAGTGTGAGGCCAAATGCGTGCTCACCAAAAAGGGCGAATCGGTGGCGATTGGTCGGCTTGAGCGTTTCGCGGCAGACTATGAGCGGGCTCAAGGTAAAATGGAACTTCCTGAGATCCTGCCGGCAACCGGCAAGAAGGTTGCGGTTATCGGTGGAGGACCTGCCGGACTGACCGTGGCTGGGGATCTTATTAAACTTGGTCATCAGGTGACAATTTTTGAAGCTTTGCACAAAACCGGTGGAGTCCTGGTTTACGGTATTCCCGAGTTTCGTCTGCCCAAAGCAATAGTTCAGGCTGAGGTTGATTATCTCAAAGCCTTAGGCGTTGAAGTTGTTGAGAGTTATGTTGTTGGTCAGATTGAGACCGTCGATGAACTTTTAGAGCGTTTTGATGCCTGTTTTATCGGCACCGGAGCCGGCTTGCCGGTCTTTATGAAGATTGAGGGCGAGAATCTTAATGGCGTCTATTCGGCCAATGAGTATCTGACCCGTTCAAACCTGATGAAAGCCTATCTCTTTCCTGAATATGATACGCCGATTGTCGTCGGAAAAAAGGTTGCAACCTTTGGCGGCGGTAACGTGGCCATGGATTCATCACGGACGGCTTTACGTTTAGGGGCGGAAAAATCCTATATTATCTATCGTCGTTCGATGGATGAGATGCCGGCTCGTGACGAAGAGATTCATCATGCCGGGGAGGAGGGGGTCGAATTCCTGCTCCTGGCAAATCCCGAGCGTTTGATCGGCGACAAAAAAGGTTGGCTGACCGGGGTTGAGTGCGTCAAAATGGAGCTCGGCGAGCCCGATGAGTCCGGCCGCCGGCGCCCGGTAGCGATTGAAGGTTCCGAATTTGTGGTCGAAGTTGATACCGTAGTTGTGGCCATTGGTAACGGTCCTAATCCATTGGTACCGTCAACAACGCCCGATCTGGAAACCAACCGCTGGGGTAATATCAACGCCGATCCGGAAACCGGGGCGACGAATATGCCGGGAGTCTATGCCGGCGGCGACATCGTCACCGGAGCGGCCACCGTGATCGAAGCGATGGGGGCCGGGAAAATAGCGGCGGTCGCCATGCACGAGTATTTAAGCGGCGACTAGCTGACTGTCTGGTTTTCTCATTGTTCACAAAAAAAGGGTTGGTGCAAAATTGTGCCAACCCTTTTTTTGTGAACATCGATTATGGGAAAATCGGCAAGCCGAGTACAACTTAGAGGAAAGGTGTTTCGTTGTGTGTGTTTTGCTCTATTATTAGATTGTAACTTGTTTGTTTTTATGTTAACGTCTCGGTTATTGTATGTAGAATATAGCATATTGTATATATAGAAGTTTTCTGATAGTTGTTGAATATTGCGGTTGTCTTATTTACGTCAATATACCATCTGTT
>JAYEGS010000294.1:0-1953 GCA_034659215.1 Pseudomonadota bacterium
TCCAGGCGGCGGCCAACGGCCGCTTGCCGATCTGAGCTCTGTCCCCCTCGAAGCCGGGCAAAGCCCATCTGACAACGTAACCGGTTTCAACTTAAATCCGCAACCGCACAACCGCAATAAAGCTTCAGCGAAACCGCAAAACCGTAGTCTGTCCCCGGTTTTGCGGTTTTGAGCACGAGTGCATGTGATTGTGATTTATTGTAGTTATCCTCTTGGGATATGCAGGCTAACGGGAAAAACAGATTGAAAATTAGTGAAATCATTGTCTGTGGTTAGGATGGGCATTTTCCGCCGTGAGGAGATTGCACAGATAAGAAAATCAGTATTGGAACCCTGAATTCCTTTTTTTCTTGCCGCATTAAAATATTCAGCAGCCAACTCGTAATCCATTGATTCTAACTCAATATCAGCAAAGGCTTCAAGGTGTAGCTTTAAGGTATTAAAATGTTTTTTTGATTTTACGCCACTTAAAAGCTCTTGCCTGATTGGACCAATCAATTGAACACGAATTTCTTCAATTAAATTTTTTAATTCCCCAATGTATGGATTATTTTCAACAGTATTTCTTCTAAGAGCCAGTGACCATACACAAGTGTCTACAATGATTTTCATTTTACTGCTCGTTGCTGTTTGTAGTCATAGTCTTTGTCGTAGATCACTGTGTTGAAAATATTGAGAATTTCTGACTGTTTTCGACGTTGGATGTATTCATACAAGGCTTCAGTGACAACACCTTTTTTTGTGCGATGTTTTCCAATTATTTTTGCTTCTTCAATAAGCGAATCATCAAGTGCTAGATTTGTAGCCATGATTATGCCTCCTGTTTTGTTTACACATTATTATATACCTTATCCTGTGTAATGTAAAGCAACCACGAAATGAGATTTTTCACACATAACGACTTGGGTGAGGGACGCGACCGCAATGCTCGCAAGAATTGAAGGCTTATTTCGCGTCCTTTCCACCCTTTGGTTCGGCGCTTATTTGCCGATTAAGTTGTTTGAAGGGTGAAAGCGATTTTTCTTTCTTTATAAAATCAACCGAGTCTGACCTTATTGCCTTCTATTGCCTTTTTTTGGTTGGCGCTTGCTCGATACGGGGACAGACCTCCAGGCGGCGGCCAACGGCCGCTTGCCGATCTGAGCTCTGTCCCCCTCGAAGCCGGGCAAAGCCCATCTGACAACGTAACCGGTTTCAACTTAAATCCGCAACCGCACAACCGCAATAAAGCTTCAAGCGAACAGCAGCGAACATCGCTTCGCTGACCATTACTAAGGCTTTCTCAATACGACACCTTGATGTTAATTTTAAAAGTGCTCTGACCCCATTTTTACTCACCTCAAAGCAAGAAAACAGAGGATCTCCCGGGTTGCCGCATATTCACTTTGTCCGACATGCCATGGTCTCCGACCCCGAAGGGGTGCTACGCAACTTGCCATTCGCCACGAGCATATTGACTTCCGTGAGCATTAAAACGTCGTCCCTCTCAACTACACTTACGAGGCTCACTCCCTTCAACCTTACGGCTTACGGCCTATCGTCTCGCTATCCTACGCTTAATCTTAGAATTACTTCTTTCGATCCAAGAACTCGCTACCCAGTGGCTGGCCAGCCTTCCGGGGCGGGGTTCTCTCCCGCTTGAATATACGACCTATGCCCGGCCGCACCATGTTTTTGTTCGGCTTTTTTACCTTCTTTTTTTCCAATAATCTGGATTGCGATGAAGGTTCATAACCGCAACGATAAATATTCCTTCTCGTTCTTCCGAGTACAAAATTCCATACGGGAATCGTCTCACCAAAGATCTCCTGATTTCACCCTCCAAGACAGTCCATGCCTTTGGAAATTCAACAGACCTTTTTATCGTTGAGTAGACCTCTAAGGCAAAATCATATCCAAGACTTGGATCTATATCCTCGTAATAGTCAATTGCCTTATTGAACTCCTTTTCAG
>JAYEGS010000295.1:0-1945 GCA_034659215.1 Pseudomonadota bacterium
TCACGATCACCAGGATATCCGTAAGAGTTCACTTTAAATCATGTTGGAAATTAAACATCTCTCTTTCTCTTTTGGCGGCCGGCAGATTTTGCGGGACATAACTGTAAATTACGGGGCCGCCCGGATTCATGGCCTGGTCGGTCCTAACGGTTCCGGTAAAACGACTCTGCTGAACAATATCTGTCGTATCTATCGTCCTCAAGAGGGCGAGGTGAAGCTTTTGGGCCGAGATTGTAAAACCATGGCCCGGCGCGTTTTAAGTTCTCTGGTTAGTCTGGTGCCGCAGAATCCTAAGGTCAACTTCCCGATCAGCGTTTATGATCTTGTCCTGATGGGGCGCTATCCCCATCTCAAACGATTTCAGGCTTTGAATAATCATGATCTGGAGGTGGTTGAACGGGCTTTGCAGGAGACCAATACCAGCCATTTGCGGGAGCGTTCGGTAACCGAACTTTCCGGTGGAGAAGCGCAATTGGTCTTGATCGCCCGGGCTCTGGCGACTGAAGCCGCCCTGATTCTGCTGGATGAGCCCACGGCGAGTCTCGATATCGGTAATTCGCTGGCTATAATGGAGCTCTTGCTGGAGCTTAAAAAACAGGGTAAAACCATTCTGACCTCAGTTCATGATCTCAACCAGGCGCGTCGTTTTTGCGATACCATTACGATTCTTGAAGATGGCACGATCTACTATTACGGGCCTAGCGAAAAAGCTTTTACGGATGTCGCTCTGGAAAAGGTTTTTCGGGTCAGTCTCGCAAAATCCGCTGATTTTCTTGAATTTCAGAGTTTACCGGGTTAATTTTAATTGAAAAATATGGTGAAATTTACAACGCTGACGACTATTTTTCTATGGCTCATCTTTGCCACTGTTGTTTCTCCGGCGGCCGGGGAGGAGTGGGTGATGCCTACTACCCCTCTGCCGATGGAGCAACTCTTTAAAGATCTCAGTCAGGTTCGGGGCGAGGTCATGGTTGAGGGTGAATGGCCTCGTGAGATAAGTTTTACGCATCGGGTTTACGACTATCGTCGTGAGATTTTTAATGTCGAGACGAAAACCGTTACACTTGTAAAGGCTCCGGTTCGAATAATCCCGCATTCGGTCGGGATCAGCGAAATTCTCTGGGCAATCTGTCCGCGTCAGCGTCTGCTGATGTTTAATGAGGTGGCGGCCGATCCTGAATTTTCGCTGATTGCTGCTGAGGTGGCGAAAAGTGGGCGGATATTTAATTCTAAAGAGTGTGAGCTGATCATCGCCAGCCGCCCCGACATGGTTTTTACGGTGGCGTTTTCCGATGCTGTTTTCAAACAGAGACTTCGTCAGGCTGGAATTCCAACCCTTGATCTCGGTTCTCCCGACTCACTTGATTCGGTCATTGAAGAGATCAAGGTTTTAGGTCAGGTTATCGGAGAGAGTGCTAATGCCGAGGCTTTACTTGAGATAATCGCCCAAAAAAGGGCTCTTCTGCAGGCCGCCATACCTTCGCAAAAGAGGCCTCTGCGTTTGCTTTACTATGATCATGGCGGCTATATTCCCGGTTTGGCTTCAAACTTTACCTCGCTCTGTGAACTTGTTGGGGCGGTCAATGTCGGGGCCGAGCAGGGAATTAAATCGTGGAAACAGATTGATCACGAAACCCTGCTGAAATGGGATCCGGAGATGATTATTGTCCCCTTAGAGAGCAATCTTAAACAAAGCCTTAAGGTCGATCCGCTCTTGCGCCATGCCCGGGCGGTCAAGGATGATCGGGTTTTGACAATTCCCGGACTCTATTTGCGGATCAATTCACAATTTCTCCTGCTCGGGGCTAACCTCCTGGCCGGGATTGTTTATCGTTGATGGCGTCGCACCCCAAGAGTACTTCCTGCGGGGCGTAAAAAGTTCCGATATCCTGCGTTGTTGTGGTTCTCCAGACACTCGACATACTACATGTATGGTCTCGCGCCT
>JAYEGS010000296.1:0-1933 GCA_034659215.1 Pseudomonadota bacterium
TTCAGGGTTTTCCCCCTCATTTTTCCCTTTACAAAAACACTATTTTCCGATATTTAACTATATCTATATTGGAATAATATAAAATTATAAAAAACAACTGATAAAATTGCACTTCCGCTGGCAATAGTGAAGAGTATGACAAATCAAAAAACCTTAAAAACTCCGCATATCAGCCTTGACGACAACGATGGGAGAGGTGTCAGCATAGGCCGGGATATTACCCCACTCGAAGAGGCGGAACGAAAAACAGCACAACTTTTATTGGAAAAAAGTGAGCAACGCTTACAGTTGGCCCTGGAGGGTGCCGATTTAGGGATGTGGGATTGGGACTTACAAACTAATGATCTTTATTTCAGTCCCAGATATCTCTCAATGCTTGGTTATGGCCCAACCGAACTGCCCCACACTGCGGCAACCTGGGAGAACCTTTTACATCCCGAAGAAAAAAAGTCGGTTAAACGACAACTTCTGGGCGCCATTTTTCAAGGCTCGGACAGCGTACGCATTGAGTTTAGCATGCGCGCCAAAGATGGAAACTATAGGTGGATTTTAGGCCAGGGCAAAGTCGTCGAACGAGCTCAAGATGGTTCACCGCTCAGAGTTTCAGGCACCCATCTCGATATCACTAAATTAAAAAATCTGGAAACTCAACTTGTCCAATCCCAAAAGATGGAAGCTATCGGCACACTTGCGGGCGGGATTGCCCATGATTTCAACAATATTCTGACATCTATTCTCGGTTTTTCAGAGTTGGCCCAGCTTGCTCTTGCCGATGGCAGCAGTGCTGAAAAAGAGATTGATCAAGTTATTATATCGGCCAAACGAGCCGCCGAATTAGTGCAACAAATTCTCACATTCAGCCGCAAAGAGCCTAAAAAAGTTCGCCGCTTAAAACCTCATCTCATCGTCAAAGAAACATTAAAAATGCTTCATTCCTCATTACCGGCAACCATAAAAATTGAGGAAGACATTGACATTGAGTGCGTTGAAATTAAAGCCGATCCAACCCATCTGCATCAAATTGTTATGAACCTCTGCACCAACGCCTTACAGTCCATGCAAGAGCAAAAGGGAGTCTTACAAGTTAAACTGGAACATCGAGAAATAACCGCTCAAGATAATGCAGAACAATCTCACAAGAAGATCGGATCATTTATTGTTTTATCGATCAGCGACACCGGTTCCGGCATCAATCAGGCAACTATAACGCGCATTTTTGAGCCTTACTTTACGACCAAAGAGTTCGGCAAAGGTACCGGCCTTGGCCTTTCAGTCGTACATGGCATCGTTGAGAGTTACAACGGTTTTATCAAGGTCGAGAGTAAGCTCGGCCAAGGAACCACTTTTCATATTTACCTGCCGAGCCTGAAAAAGAACAGCGTCACACCGCAACAAAAAGAGAGCAGATTTGACAACCTTGCTCCCGGCAGCGAACGTATCCTGATTGTTGATGATGAAGAGGCTATCCTTAATCTACATGAAACACTTTTGACCAGACTTGGTTATGAGGTTACAGCAACAACCAGCAGCCAGGAAGCTTTGGCTCTAATCACTGCTAACCCAAACCAGTTTGACCTGATCATTACCGACCAGAGCATGCCCAACATCTCAGGCGCCGAACTGGCTAGCGAAACCCTGAAAATAAGATCGACGATGCCCATTATCCTCTGCACTGGTTACAGTTCAGTTATTTCGGAAAATGATGCCTTGGCCATCGGCATCAAAAAATATGTCGAAAAACCGGTTTCAATAAAAGACCTTGCGGAAATTGTCAGACAGATATTGGATGAAAGCTTAATAAAGCCATCCTAGGACTGCCTGTTACCCATAAGTATCACCAAATGGCTTAGTTTATTCTAACATAGAAAACCTTGCCCTCTGGGCAAGGTCAGAGATCATTGGCTATGCCATATGATCGATTTTGTGTTTGTTG
>JAYEGS010000297.1:0-1921 GCA_034659215.1 Pseudomonadota bacterium
CCATCCTGAAAGCCAGAGGGTCGGTTTTCAGGCGTAGGTCACCCTTGGGGGTGCGGATTTCGTATTTGTAGATAGTTTCGGGGGGAAGTTCAGGCATGAAGATTTCCCAGATACCGGAACTTCCCAGGGAACGCATGGGATGGCGTAAGCCGTCCCATTGATTGAAATCGCCAACCACGCTGACACGCTCGGCATTTGGAGCCCAAAGGGCAAAACTGACTCCATCAATGCCTTTGCGATTTGTCAGATGGGCTCCTAGATGATCGTATAGGCGTTGGTGGCGGCCTTCGTTGATCAGGTGCAGGTCGAGTTCTCCTAAGCCGGGAGTAAAGGCGTAGGGATCCGGGGTTGTCCAGACTGAACCGTCCAAGAAGTGAAAAATAAATTTATAGGTGAGGGGAGTAGAGTTTTTGACAAGCAAGGCGAAAAGGCCGGTTTTATCAATCATTGTCATCGGTTCCGGGGTGGTATTTGGGCCGGAAACCAGAATTTCAACCGCCTGGGCCTGAGGGTGCCAGGCTCTTATAATTTGCTCTTGATCAGTAACCGGATGTGGTCCCAGAATCGAGTGGGGATCGTGATGGCGGCCGCTGACCAGGCGCTTTATATCGTTAAAGGTGGTTCCATGATAGAGTACCTGATCCTCTTTGTTTGCAATCATCTTTTTCTCCGCTTGGAATCCATATTAAATCTAAATCGTCATTCCGGCGTAAGCCGGATTGGTGAATTCGTAAAAAAACACGGAATGGCTAAGTAAAAATTTAGATAGACAAGTTGTTGTGGTTTTTCAGGCGCGAGACCATACAAGTAGTATGTCGAGTGTCTGGAAAACCACAACAACGCAGGATATCGGAACTTTTTACGACGCCATCAAGGTTTGACTAGCATATTTCCGCCTGGACGACAAGCCGTGAATCACTTATCTCTTGACGGAATCAAAAAAGCTCACTATTTTAGGGCTCAGTGAACCCTATTTTTAAGGAGAAAATATAATGCGTTGTCGTAAAATTATCCTGTTCTTTTTTGCTTCGGTTCTTTTGTTTCCGGTTACCGGGGTTTGGGCTAGTAATGCGAAAGAGGTTGCCAAGGTTGAGGTCTGTGCCGATGTCATTCGTCAGTTTGTTAAAATTCCGGAAAATGCGGCACCTCCGATTCTGATGCGAAATGCTCAGGCAATTGCCATTGTTCCCGGCATTATCAAAGCTGGTTTTATCGCCGGCGGTCGTTATGGTTGGGGTGTGGTGATGGAACGTCGACCCGATGGGAGTTGGTCAAACCCGGTTTTTGTAACCTTGGCGGGCGGCAGTTTCGGATTTCAGATCGGGGTTCAGTCGATTGATGCAATTATAGTTTTTAAAAGTTTGCAGAGTGTTGAGCGTTTGACTAGAGGTAAATTTACTCTGGGGGCTGACGCCGCCGCGGCCGCCGGTCCGGTTGGTCGCAGTATGTCAGCTGGAACTGATATCAAGTTGGGCGCTGAAGTTTATACTTATTCTCGTTCCCGAGGTCTTTTTGCCGGGGTCTCACTGGCCGGTTCCGCTCTGCAGATCGACTACGATGCAACCGACAAATTTTATGGTCTCATGGGTTTGACGGCGGGTGATGTTTTTTCCGGTTCTCGGATCATTGAAGCGCCGCCGGTGGCAGCTCATCTGATGCAAGTTTTGACTCAGCATACTCAGTAATTACTTGATGTCATCATCTTCACCGATCAGTCGTTGGCTGAAAAGTAAAAGTTTGCATTTTGTGCCGGTAGCGGCGGCCGGATTACTTCGCTGGTGGGGAAAATCCTGCTCGGCGATTACAGTTGTTAATGGTGAATTTGAGGCTGAGCTGGCGGCGAGTGGCCACGGTTGTGTTTATGTCACTTGGCACCAGCGTCTTTTAAATCTATTTTTCCTGCACAACCGGCGGCCGCTAA
>JAYEGS010000298.1:0-1919 GCA_034659215.1 Pseudomonadota bacterium
GGACAACAAACAATTGCGGAACGTTTTCAGAAACTGATCGGCACACAACGTATTGGTTCGGCTTATCTTTTTGCCGGCCCCGAAGGTGCAGGAAAAGTCAGTATGGCTTTGAATTTGACCGCACGTTTATTTTGTCAGGACTCCAAGGATGGTATCGCCTGCGGCGTCTGTGCATCATGCACAAAAATGAGACATCTGAATCATCCTAATCTTCATCTTATACACGCCATGCCACGGGGAAAGAATCCTTCTGAGAATGATCCCTATGCGGGACTTAGCGAGACAGATTTTACGGCTATGCAAGATGAACGCGAAGCACTGACACGTGACCCCTACCGGGATATTAATATTCCCGGTGCAAATCAGATCCTGATCTCCTCCATCCGACATATTAAAAAAGAATTGTCTATGAAACCCGCTGAGAGTAGCCGCCAAGTTGTTCTGGTCCTACAGATTGAAAAAGCAAATATTCAGGCATTGAACTCTCTATTGAAGATATTGGAAGAACCCCCTGCACGAACGACTTTTATCCTGACCACAGGCTCATTAGAGGTGATCCCCCCTACTATTCGTTCGCGATGTCAGATCGTAAAATTCAATCCCGTTCCGGATATACAACTTGTAGAGTATCTTATTGCAAAGGGAATGGACGATTCAACAGCGCAACGCATTGCACGACTCAGTGCCGGAAACGTTCAGCACGCCAAAACACTGATGGAAGCCGATTTTTCTGAAGTGGATGCCACTATTCTTGACTTTTGGCGTATCATGATGGGCGGTAAGATTGGTGGACGTTGGGTTACCACTGCGGATATCACACAATTAGTAGAAAGCTATACCGCTTTGGCAAAATCTGATCCTGCTGAATTTAGAAATATACTGCGCTTTATGGTCTTCTGGTTACGGGATGCACAATTGCTTGCTTCAACTCCGGAAGCCAATGAACAATTGATCAATACCCATTTGATCAACGAATTGAATAAATTTGTTAAATTTTATCCGGGATGTCCCTATTTTGAAATGATCAGAAAGATCGAAGCGGTACTACGGGATTCCGAATACAACATGTACATGCCAGCCTTGCTCGCAAATCTTTTTCTCGACCTGCGGGCATCATTACTCGAAACAAGAAAGATACCAAATGCGATTAAATAAATTTCTCGCCCATTGCGGCGTAGATTCAAGACGAAACTGTGACGAACTTATTTTTCAAGGTCGCGTCAAAGTGGATGGTAAAGCGATTATTAATCCCGGCGCCCAGATCGATGAGCAAAAGGTTGAGATCCGCGTAGACGGAGATATTGTAAAACTTAAAAATAATTACACATACATCAAACTGCACAAGCCAAAAGGTTATGTTACTTCACGAAAAGATCCGCACAATCCTCTTACGGTGATGACCTTGCTCCCCAATGTAATAAATGTTGTTCCGGTGGGTCGTTTAGACAAGGATACGACCGGCGTATTATTGCTAACCGATGATGGGGATCTGAATTATCGCCTAACCCATCCCAAGCACGGAGTTGAAAAAGAATATGAAGTTCTTTTACGCCACGAACCAAAAGGCAATATTGAAAAAGAACTGCCCAAAGGTATTGTCCTTGAAGACAATGGTGACAAAGTAAGGGGTGAAGCACAAGCATTGAACCGGAAAAGAACTCATTATCTCGTTCTTCTTCGTGAAGGTAAAAAACGCGAAGTCAAACGTATCTTTAGTCATTATGCAACACGAGTATATCGCTTACATAGAAATAATTTTGCCGGTGTTTGTGCTAACGAACTGGCACCCGGCAGATGGAAAAAACTGACGGCCAAAGAAATTGAAATAATAAAGAAAGCGGCTGAGTAGGATTGAGGTTGAGATTGAGGTTAAGGTTGAGGTTGAGGTTGAGTATCAATAGCCCCGGGTTTAAATCCTG
>JAYEGS010000299.1:0-9853 GCA_034659215.1 Pseudomonadota bacterium
TCACTGTGAATTTTCCGAACTGAATGTTCTAAAGGACAGTAATCGTGATCGCACCGAGTATGTCATGTATCTCGGCCGCAAGGTTCAGAGAAGTCGTCGGCAGATGGGCGATCCCCTCTACCAGCAGTACTGGAACGCCTGTGAATCGGCGATTCCCCTGATCGCTCCGAACTCCCGCTTCAATCTCGATAACGCTATCGAAACCGAAAGCCGAACCGGTGACAGCAGCCTGGTTCCGGATGAGGAGGAGGAAGTCTTGCAATCTCCGGGAGCCTTCTCCCACACCCTCGATTGTCTCCTGAAAGGCGGTCAGCAAGAGAGTATCTTTAAAAGGGAACAGCGCTCCCGCCTGCGTCAGGAGACCTTGAGTCGACGCGGTTACAAACTCAGAACCCCATGTCAGGACATTTTAGGTTTTTTACGTCACTACGCACCGACCAGCCGAGGTGAAGAGGGTATCCTTGAATATATCTACACGGTACATGCCACCCACGAATTTGTGATGCGCACCCAGATCATGAACGAGGGCTGGGCGATGTATTGGCAGAACCGGATTATGCACGAACTTTTCCGGGAGCGGGCGGTGACCGGCATTATCGATTATGCCCGCGTTTTTGCCGGCGTCTGCCGTCCTCGGCCCTATTTTCAACGCAATCCCTACCATCTCGGCTACTATCTCTGGAAACATATTTTCGAACTTTATGAAACCGGTAAAGTAACCCTGGAGTATCAGGAAGAGACCAACCGCCAGGTCAAAGAGGAGTGGGATCGACCAAACGGCACCGAACCGGTCGCGGCCATGCGCCATCTGGTCAAGACGGTTACCGACTATGAGTTTCTGCGCCGCTTCCTGAGCCCGCAATTGATCGACGAACTCTATCTCAACCGACTCAGCAAGATGATGGCCAAACAGTTGGGTATAAAACCTAGTGATGTTGTGCGGGAGGATGAAAACTATATCTGGCTCGATCCGGAACCGATCAAGGGCGAGATGCTGACCTTCTTTACCCATTTCTATCGACCTCGGATATATCTCATTGATAACGACTTTCGCGACGGCGGTCTGCTCCTCTTTCATCGCGACGATGGTCGCGAGCTGCGGCAGGAGTGGATTATGCCGACCTTAAAAAATCTCAATCTAATCTGGAAAGGGCCGGTCTCTCTCGTCACCGGCGATCAACTGCACAGTTTTGCCGCCGGTAAAAGTCGGGTCAGCGGCGTCAACAAGATTCCTTTTGCGGAGATTGTCAGACGTTTGGAAAAGGATGAAAAAGTGCTTAAGATTTGATGGCGTCATTTTTTACGAAGGAGGCTTGAAGAGTGGTAACAGAAGAGCAAAGCAACCACAATGAATTCGACTTCCGCCAGCTTTTGAACCACTACCGCAAAAAGACCATCAGCTTCTCCGAGTGGTTGGATGATTTTATGGTCAATCCCGGAAACCATCTCCACACCTCTTCGACGCTGATCTCCGAGGCGGTAAAATTTTTCGGCTACCGGATTGTTATTCGCAGCGGCGAACCGACGATCAGTTACAACATCTTCAACGACCCCTTCGCCAAAGGCATCAATGCGGTCTTTGGCCAGGAGTTCTGCATCAAACATATCGTTGATGTGATCGAGTCGGTGGGTAAGGAGTCGGGTCCCAATCGAGGTATAATCCTGGTCGGGCCACCGGCTTCCGGCAAGACCAATATAATCGACCTGATCTCTCTCGCCCTAGAGGAGTACTCCAAACAAGACGATGTTCGTCTCTACACCTTCTACTTTCAGTTTACCAATGACGATAACCATGACGATAAGCGGACGGTGGAGCTGCACTGCTCCTTTATGCATAACCCGATCCTGCTGATTCCGACGATTCTGCAACTTGACGGCCGGATTATTCGTCCGCGCCAGCAACTTTTTGAGCAGATAAACAAGCTTCGTGACCCCTACAAAGAGGTTCTTTTCCCAACCTATTATCAGAATGCGACCCTCGATAAACGTAATCTCGATATTCTGGAAAGTCTCATGCAGCATCCCCGTAACCGGGACAAGCCTCTTTCCGAGATTATCGACACCTATGTCCGTATCGAAGAGATCGAATTCTCCAACGCCCAGGCTCGCGGCATCGCCAACATCGACACTATGGAGAGCCTGCAGATGGGCCTGCAACCATTAAAGATGGGTCAAGAGACGCTCGATATCATCAACCAGCACCTGCCCAGCCATTTTCTCTACAACTATACCGGTGCCATCATCGCCGCCAATCGCGGCATTCTCCATATTCATGATGCCTTCGGCAGTAGTGTCGGCTCAAGTCAGCCGGGGGATCTTGAGTATAAACCTCTGCTGATGCTTTTGGGCAGCGGTCGGGTCTCTTGCGAAGCGACCCAGGCCTCAGTTGATAATACGGTTGTCATTACCACCAATATCGAGGAGATGGCCCGCCTCGAAACCCACCTGACCTCATTAAAACTGCTTGATCGTATCGAGAAGGTTCCGGTTAACTATCTGCTTGATACCAATTCCGAGATGGATATTTTGCGGCGTGATCTTTCGCTCATGCATGAAAAGTTCGACGTTGATCCCAATCTGTTGCGTTTGGCCGCTTATTTTTCCGTGCTGACGCGGTTCCTGCCGCCGTTACGGGAAAAGTTTCCGCCGCAATGGTCAAAAGAGAAGATCGCGTTCTACAAGGCGATCACCCCGGAGCAGAAACTTTTTATCTACTCTTGTCAGGCCGAGGATCCGGCCGGTACTATCCGTCGCCTGCCGCATTGGCATCCGTTCTGTAATGAGGCCTTACGTTTAGGGATCGATATTGATGATCAGGAGGAACTTAACCGCCTGCTCTTTCACCGCCACGAAGCCGTCAATCTGGAGAGTTCCGGGGTTTTCTCACTCGAACAGCTGCAGCTGATCGATGATGAATTTATGCGTCTATTGTGGAATGAACACTTTCCCAACGAAGGCCAACACGGTATCTCGGTACGTCAATTGCAAAATATCATGCGCGACACCATTGCCGCCTCGGACGGTCGTAAGATTCACGTTGGCACCCTCTTTAGCCAGCTCCAGCGCATTGTCGCCGAAGGCCACGCTCTGCACCACTGGCTGACCATCGACCAGAGCTATAAACGTGACCGTAATCCGCTGGCGCCCCGGCGTATCGGCAATAAAAACTTCAACAAAGGGTGTGGTGATTATGGCGACTATCCGGGTTCTCTACAGATCGCCCAAGCTCTCTATTTCGAGATTATTCGCCGTGAAATCACCGTAGCGACCGTCGATCGCGATCCCAAACTGATTGATGGCGACTTGCGCCGCTATCTCCAGAATATTCTTCTGGCCCGGGCCGTGACCAATCAGGCCTTTGCTCATATCATGGTGCCTCGTTACTCCTTTGTCGACCCTGATACCGGAGCTAAGGTCGAACGTCCCGATCTCACCTATATGAGCTCAATTGAAAAGATCATCGCTCCGGGTAAAGCCGTCGCCACCATCCGCAATCAACTAGCGGAAAAATTTCTCCAACTGCAATCTTCCGGTGAGCTTGTTATTGAGGAGGGGAAAAATATCATCAACTCCCGCGACGACAACCTGACCAGCTGTTTTGTGGCTGAATATACCCGGCTTCTCTCGCATCGTAAACCGGTGGAAGGTATCAATCTCGACGAACTCAATGAAGCCTTTTTTCAAAAACGCAACGCCCCGGAAAACTATACCGCTTATCGGCCGGAAATCCGCGGCCTGGTCGAAACAATCCTTAACAACATGACGATCCGCTACCGTTACTCCCAATCCCTGGCCTTGGATACAGTGGTCTTCGCCTTGCGCAAACAGATTATCAATTTTCAAGAAATTATTAGTTAAATAAAGCAACAATTGAGGGAGAACCTGCCATGACGACACAATTTTCGTTCAGCAAGATTGAGAATGAGCTGCTTCCGGGGTTCAGGAAAAAGATCGGGTCTGCGGAATCAACCGAGGATGTGAAAAAGTTTTATGTCTATACGATGCAAGACCTTTTCCGTCAGGCTTTTTCCGGTAACCTCAACTTGGAGTATGGTGATATCTCCCTGCAACCGGATCATAATCAGCCTTTTGCCTTGATTGAAGGGATCAAGGAACGAGCAGACTTTGTCGCGATCTGGAAGAATTCAGATCTCTCCCATGTGGTTACGCGTTTCTCCGAAACCGCAATTCACAGGTATAAACATCTGGAGAAAAATCCTGCAAAAACCGAGGCGAAAATCAGGATGTAGCGGGGTGAATCGATGATTAATACGGCAAGCATAAATCTGCATCAGCATGATGCCTTGCTGATTGCTGATGTGCAGAATGATTTTTTACCGGGTGGATCCCTTGCCGTGACCGGAGCTGAAACCATTATTCCCTTTCTTAACCGGTATATAGATTTTTTTACCTCACTATCTTTACCTCTCTTTGCCGGTCGTGATTGGCACCCTGTCCACCATTGTTCTTTTTCCGAGAGGGGAGGTTTGTGGCCCGTGCACTGTGTTGCTGGTACTCCTGGTGCCGAATTTTCACCCTTGCTTAAGCTTCCGCAAGAGTTCTTTGTTGTCTCCAAGGCAACCCATGCGGAGAAGGAGGCTTATTCGGCTTTTGCAGGCACGAATCTGGCGAACCTGCTCATACAACACGGCGTCGAGCGTCTTTTTATCGGCGGTCTGGCTACAGACTATTGCGTGCTTCACACCGTACAAGACGCGCTTAAACATGGCTTTGCGGTCGTCTTGCTTGTCGATGCTGTTGCCGCCGTAAATGTTGCCGCCGGTGATGGTGAACGGGCCATAGATGAAATGCTTGCGGCAGGGGCGGTTGCCCTACACTTAAGTGAGATTATACCATAATGCACACCTCTTCATTATTGACGGATCTTTACCAGTTGACCATGTTGCAAGGGTATGTCGATCAATCAATGGATGAGATTGCCGTATTTGAGTTTTTCGTCCGCAAATTGCCAAGGGAAAGAAATTTTTTTATGGCGGCCGGTCTGGCTCAGGTTGTTGACTATTTGGAAACCCTGGCTTTTGACCAGAATGACCTAGACTATCTGGCTGGGGATGACCGATTTCACCCGGACTTCTTAGATTATCTTGCCGACTTACGTTTTACTGGTGATGTGCATGCCATGGCCGAAGGAACCATTTTCTTTCCTGATGAACCGATCATCCGCATAACCGCTCCCATCTCCCAGGCTCAATTGATAGAAACACGGGTCATTAATGTTCTCCAGTTTCAAACTATGATTGCCTCAAAAGCCGCCCGGATGACGCTGGTCGCTCCGGAAAAACTACTGGTTGATTTTGGCTTGCGCCGAGCCCATGGCGCCGAGGCCGGACTTTTTGCGGCTCGGGCCAGCTATCTGGCAGGATTTACCGGCACTTCCACGGTGCTTGCCGGTAAAATGTACTCCATTCCGGTTTTCGGCACCATGGCCCACTCCTTCATCCAGGCCCATGATTCTGAAACCTTGGCTTTTGAGCATTTTGCTGAAAGCCAGCCGGATAATGTCGTTTTGCTTATTGATACCTACGACACCGAAAAAGGGGCGGACAAGGTGGTGGCCCTGGCCCCGCGTTTGGCCGAAAGGGGTATCACTATAAAAGGGGTTCGGCTCGACAGCGGGGACATGATCATTCATGCAAAAAAGGTACGTCGGATACTTGATCAAGGCGGTCTTACAGATGTGCGCATCCTCACCAGCGGCAACCTTGATGAATACAAACTGGCTGAATTTAGTCAAGCCAATGCCCCTATTGACGGCTTTGGCGTGGGTACCAGAATGACCACCTCAGCCGATGCTCCTTATCTTGATTGCGCTTACAAGTTGGTGGAATATGCCGGAATCGCTCGTCGTAAACGCTCCGAGGGGAAGGCTACCTGGCCGGGGCGCAAACAGGTATTTCGGAGCATTGATACTCGCGGCAGGATGTGTGGTGATGTGTTAACCCTGGAGAGTGATGCATTGACCGGAACCCCCCTGATAGAGTCGGTGATGAAGCAGGGCCAATGTATTGCTGCCGGGCCGCCGGAGATGAAAAAAATCAGAGAGTATGCTTTTTCCCAGCTTGCCGGTCTGCCGGATTATTTGATGCAATTAAATGAGGGTGAGAAGTATCCGGTTGAAATATCCGAACCCCTTGCCGAACTTGCACAAAAAGTGGATTTGAGGAGCAGGGCTGATGCCCGCCGCCCATCTTGAATGCGGTGAAATAGGTTGTTACTTACACTGGAGAGTGAGGTTAAAGGAAAATTATGCGTATTGCGATGCTTTCACCGATTGCGTGGCGAACGCCGCCACGTCATTACGGTCCCTGGGAAAGTGTGGTCTCCCTCTTGACGGAGGGGTTGGTCGCCAAAGGAGTGGAGGTTACTCTTTTTGCCACCGCTGATTCCAGAACCAAGGGAGCGTTGCATGCTGTATGTCAGTGCGGCTACGAGGAAAATAGCAATATAGAACCGAAAGTCTGGGAACACCTGCACATTTCCGAGATCTTTGAACGGGCTGATGAGTATGACCTGATTCACAACCACTTTGATTTCACCCCGTTGACTTACAGCGGACTGGTGACAACCCCGGTACTCACCACCATTCACGGCTTTTCCTCCCCCCGCATTCTGCCTGTTTATGAAAAATACAATGGTAAAACTTTTTATGTGGCGATCAGTGAGGCCGACCGTTCGCCAAAGCTCGACTACATTGCAACAATTCACCACGGTATTGAGCTTAACGATTTTACGTTTGACCCTGATCCGGATGACTACTTGCTTTTCTTCGGTCGTATTCATCCGGACAAAGGGGCCAAAGAGGCTATTTCTATTGCTCGGGCCGGCGGTCGGAAATTGATTATGGCCGGTATTATTCAGGATGAAAGTTATTATGAATTTGAAGTTGAACCTCATCTGGGAGAGGATGTTGAGTATGTCGGCAGCGTCGGGCCGGAGCAGCGGAATCTGTTGCTGGGAAAGGCGTATGCCTTACTGCACCCGATCAACTTTAATGAACCTTTTGGTCTTTCAATTGTGGAATCGATGTCGTGCGGTACACCGGTGATTGCTTTTAACCGAGGCAGCATGCCTGAGTTGATTGTCCCAGGGCTCAACGGATTCCTGGTTGCCAATGTCGGTGAGGCGGTTGATGCGGTCAGGAAAATACCTCGGATAGACCGGGCTGCCTGCCGCAAGTTTGTTGAGGAGAATTTTTCCACGGCCCGGATGGTGGATGATTATATCAAGGTTTATGAGCAGATTATTGCCCGGACATAGCGGGGGGGGGCAAATCATGCAAGATCCTGTAGTGCAGCGCTATTTTAAAAATCCGATCCTGACCAGAGATGACGTTCCTTATCCGGTGGCAACCGTGCACAATGCCGGGATGGTCAAGCATGAAGGCCGGTATGTTATGCTTTTTCGATCCCACCGTCGAAACGGCCGCTCTATTATCGGTCTGGCCGAGAGTGATGATGGTTTCTCCTTTACGGTGCGGCCGGAACCTTTTCTCACTCCGTCCACGGAGGGGGTGTTCGGCGAGTACGAAGAATTCGGGGTGGAAGACCTGCGCATCTCTGCTCTGGAGGGTGAGTATCTTTTGACTTACAGCGCCTATTCAAGACACGGAGTGCGGATAGCCTGTGCCCGAACCAGGGATTTTAAGCAGGTCGAACGGATCGCTTTAATCTCTCAGCCGGATATGCGCAACGTGGTCATCTTTCCGCAAAAAATCAACGGGAGATATGTGCGTCTCGACCGGCCCCATTCCGAAATATCCCCCTGGTCAATCCATATTTCTTATTCTCCCGACCTGGTGCATTGGGGTAACTCCAAGGTGGTTATGAAACCAGTGACCTATCACTGGGATCAGTTAAAGATCGGCCCTGGCGCGACGCCGTTTATGACGGATGCAGGTTGGCTCCATATCTACCACGGGGTCTTTGAGACCATGGCCGGGGCCGTATACCGGCTCGGTGTGGCCTTGCACGACCGGGATGATCCTTCCCGGATTATCGGGGTTGCGGATCAGTGGATATTGCAGCCTGAAGACCCCTGGGAGACTACTGGCTATGTGCCCAATGTGGTCTTTACCTGCGGCGCTGTACCGGAAGAGGACGGCACCGTGAAAATTTACTGGGGCGGTGCCGACACGGTCATGTGTGCAGGGTCGGCCCGGATCCGGGATCTTGTGGAGATGTGTCTTAACAACTCGAGGCCACCTTATTAGGAATAACTAGATGCAGCCAGCGCCTTTGCAAATAAAAAGAAAAAAGAAAAAATTTTCAGCGGAGTCCACCCGGGTGATTACCAAATTTTATCTTCCGGGTGGCGAAGAGCGGACCGGGCACATCATTGAGCGCGTTCTCGGGCTCTCTGAAGCAGAAGTCCAACAGAACCTGAGTCAGGTTATGGTCGATTTTGCGGCGCGCCATAAGGAGATCAACCAGGTATTTAACCGGCACTTCAATGAGATTAAAGAGTACCTGCCCGAAGGTTTTGAACTTTCAGATGAGAGGCGGTGTCTGCTCGGAGCTTTTTTTACGCATGAGTATTCGATTCAGGCGGCCGCTTTTTTCAACCCTTCTATCGTTATGCATCCGAACCAGAGTCATCTTAAGGAAAAATACCTGCGTTTTATCTTGAGTTTTCGCTCCACCGGAGAAGGGCACATATCCTCGATTGAATTCAGAAGCGGCGTTCTCGATGAAAAAAACGACTTCTGTTTTGACGCGGTCAGCCGGTTTGTGGAAACTCCCGAGGTCATTAAAAACCAGACCTATGACAAATATGTTTTTCAATTGAGATTTGTCGATATGGAAGCGATGAATGATGTAGCCGATGAAATATTGCAGAACCTGCCCGCCAGGTTTACGTTCATTGAACTAGAGGCCGCTATTCGGAAGAAAACCCATGTTTGGCATGAAGAACCGGTTCCTTTGCTTAATGAAACGGTAGAGAAAATGCTCTGGTTGGCGAGATCCAACTACCAGTTAAAGTTTAGAAGGGATCGGCGGATATCGGAGAGGGTTATTTTCCCAGTATCGGAAAATGAAAGCCGAGGGATTGAGGACGCCAGGTTCGTACGCTTTTGTGATACTAATGGGGAAGTCACCTATTACGCAAGCTACACTGCATACAATGGTTTTAATGTACTACCCATGCTGCTGGAAACCAAGGATTTTGTCCGCTTCACAATCCGCACCCTTAACGGCAAAGCGGTGCAAAATAAAGGGATGGCCCTTTTCCCCAGAAAAATCAACGGCAAATACATGATGATTTCCCGTCAGGATGGTGAAAACATATTTATTATGTCTTCGGACAATATCCATTTCTGGCACGAAGCCGAGATTCTGCAGGAGCCGAAGTATCCGTGGGAGTTCATCCAGATTGGCAACTGTGGTTCTCCCCTTGAAACCGAGGCCGGCTGGATCCTGCTGACCCACGGGGTTGGGGCGATGAGAAAATATTGTATCGGTGCTTATCTCCTGGACTTGCAAGACCCCACCAGGATTATCGGCCACCTTACCGAGCCGCTGCTCAGCCCCACGGAAGAAGAACGTGAAGGTTACGTGCCGAATGTTTTGTACACCTGTGGCGCCATAATTCACAATGATGAATTGATCATACCGTACGCCATGTCTGATACGTCATCCGGTATTGCGGTTGTTTCGGTGCCGGATTTGCTGGCCCGGCTGTCGGAACCTCCCACTAATCCCTGATGAACTCGTAAAAAGCGTTTTCAGACCGCTGAGTGCGGCGGCCACACATCTAAAAGTAACTTGTGTCGAGCTGTTAAATTAGTTTATATTGTGCCTCAAGGCACTTGGGTGCAGAGGCCGACGAGACATTG
>JAYEGS010000300.1:0-1909 GCA_034659215.1 Pseudomonadota bacterium
GTCGGATATAGATCGAATTGTCGCCTTAGAGATCGAAGAATATCAGGAGTTTGCCGAGTTGCGCCATAATCTGCGAGATTGGTTGCGAGAATATGTCGACAAAAAAGGGGCTCGTTATGGGTTTTGAGTATCCTTTGGCTCTGCTCCTGGTCTTGCCCTTGTTCTGGTTTGGGCAGCGATCGAGAAAATTGCCGGCGGTCGATTTTGCTCCCGCCGTTATCTTTGCTCAAGATTTGAAGCCTGGTTGGTGGCAGCTCAATCTGCCCCGATTTCTGGCTTATGCCGTCCTGATTTGTTTGCTTCTGGCCTGTGCTAACTATCGCTATGCCGAAACCCGGGAGCAAAGTTATCGGGAGAGTCGTTGGCTGATGCTGGTTCAGGATCTCTCCGGCTCCATGCACCGACCTTCGGGCAGCGTCGCCGGAGAAACTTTTGCTGATATAGCTCTTGATGGCCTCAGCTCTTTTGTCAAACGGCGTCCGCCGGAAGATATGATCGGTTTGGTCGCTTTTTCAAGCTTTGCCCGGCTGCTGGCACCTTTGACTTTCGACCGCCAAATTATTCGCGATAAACTTAAGCAGCTTGATCGACGAGAGGCGAGTCGGATATCCCGCCAGCTTGCGGTCGGCGGCGCGACCAATGCCTCTTATGCGGTGTGGTTGGCAATGAGCGCGTTTTTTATGATTTTGCCTAAAGAGGCCCGGCCCTCTTTTACGGAGTTACAGGATCTACGTTATCTGCTCTCGGGAGAGAATCGGGAAAAGGTTGCCGTCCCGGCTAAACTTAAAGGGCTTGGTCTGGAGCGGGGAGTGGCGATTATTCTCTTTACTGATGGTCGTATAAAGGTCTCCCGGAATGGTCGTGACCAGGAGCGGGGGCTGCCCGATTTTGTCAGTTTGGTCAAGTTTTTAGAAAGAGTCGGAATCAGGCTCTATATTATTGCAGTTGACGGCAGGGTCGAAGCCGAAGTGGAAGAGGTGCTAAACGATGCCCCCGGTCGTCTTTTCCTGATGCCCGGACGCCTAAGCCGGGCCGCCATGCGGGAGATTTACAGTGAGATTAACAGTCTTGAGAAAAATCGCTTGTTAAGCATTTCCGAGACCGTCCCCCGACCGACTCGACCCGGATTTGCAATTGCCGCTCTCTGTTTTTTGGGTCTCTATGGGATTGTCAGAATTTTACCGACCTTTACCCGGTGGTCATAATGAAAATGTTACGACGTTTTGATTACTTTTGCCTTCCGGCCCTGTTTTTTCTCTTATTAAGTCTGGTTTTGATAGTCTTGATTCATCAAGCCGGAAGCCGGAACCACGTTCTCGAACTTGTGGCCTCCAATGTAGTTTTGGCCGATGCTGAAAGCGATCATGAGAAAGCTATTAACCGGTACCAGCTACTGGGCCGGGATAACCCTTTAATCAAGGTTCGGATAATGCGGCGGCAATGGCTGCTGGCGCTCTCCGTTTTTCAACAGGGCCAAAGACGAGGGGAAGTTGCGGCGGATCCGGATGATCACCTCTTTAGTTTACAACAATCAGGAGAGTCTTTGCTCAATCAGAATCTGTTGCCGGTGGTTGTCTGGCGCGTCCATAATCTGCTCGGTGCAAGTTTTCTCTTGCAGGCCCTGGAAATGCTCGAAAAAGAACAAAATTTGCAGCGCAGTCAGGCTCTTCTGAATTTCGCAATTGATCATTTCAAACAGGCAATTGCCTGGATAGATATAGATCCCGCCGCCCACGAAATGACCAATATCCCGCGCTGGAATCTGGAGCTCCTGTCGACTATAAAGGATCTATCCGGTCTGGCCAAGACCCGGATTGCGGACGATAGTAAACTTGATCTCAAAACTAATCTGGCAACCATGCTGCCGGAAAGTGCCGGCTATATGGTCGGCGAACCTCCCGACAGCCGG
>JAYEGS010000301.1:0-1908 GCA_034659215.1 Pseudomonadota bacterium
TGTTGAATTTATTATTAAAAACTCTATTTTACGGTTGACTTTTCGATCTTTCTGTGATAGTTGATATTCAATAATATCAACACCTTACAAAACTGTGAGAGATCAGAATGATCAACATAAAGGATCACAAAATGGGGTACTTATGGGACCCTTGGGAGCATTTGGGTGAAAAACGCCGAAAATTCCTGGAAGAGTCTTGGGCCGGAGCATTCAGGAAGCACATCCTACATCAATTGCCAATTGATGCTGTAATCCCTTTTTTCTCTGAAACTCAAGGCCGCCCCACTAAAGAGCTGTACTCTCTGATCGGAGCTTTGGTTCTACAGCAAATGCACGATCTGACGGACAACGAAACTGTGGAACAGTTCTCCTTTAATGTGCAGTGGCACTATGCTCTGAACATTAGCAGTACCGGAGATACCGAAGCTTATATGTGTACCAAAACTTTGTGGAACGCTCGCAATGTAATAGCCGAAAATAAGATTGATGAGATTCTTTTCAACAGCATTACTGATCACCTCATCGAAGTTTTTGACGTTGATACGAGCAATCAACGACTTGACTCTGTTCATATCCAGTCAAATATGCGCCACTTAGGGCGGATACGTATTATCGCAACCTCAATCAAGGGCTTCATCACAAACTTAAAAAGGCAGCACCCTGACCAATATAAAAAAATTTCGGAAGAACTTGCAGGGCGCTATAAAAATGACAACGCTCTGTCAATCTTTTCACTGATTAAACCATCAGAATCGAGCAAGACCCTGGATCAGGTTTCTAACGATTTATTTGCACTGTGTCAGATGTTCAAAGATGTCGACTCGATTCTCAAAATGTCGAGCTTTAGCACACTGTTGCGGGTTTTGAGAGAACAATGCGATGTCGTTGATAACGAAGATGCTGAAAATGTTGAAGTTGCTGTTGAAGGCGATACCGTAACACCTAAAAAAGCAAAAGACATCACCTCTGATTCCTTACAAAACCCATCGGATCCAGATGCTACCTATGATGCGCACAAAGGTAAAGGGTTTCAGGTTCAACTTCAAGAGACTTACTTGGGAAATGACGATAAAAACAATACAGATGATAACAACACAAACGACCTTCGGTTAATCACTCATGTAGAGGTTGAACAAGCCCATAAAAGTGATGCTAATGCGCTAATGCCAGCTATTGAGGATACCAAAGAACGGGGTATCGCCCCAGACGTATTGCTTACAGATACAACTTATGGCGGTGACGAAAACGTCCAAAAAGCTGAAGCAGAAGGTGTAGAAGTCGTATCGCCCGCCACAGGTAAAGAGAGTTCAAAAGATATTCAACTTACTGATTTCGAAATCGGTAAAAACAGCAATGTTAAAAAATGTCCAGAGGGACATAAACCTGTAGATCAGACAAAGAATAAAACTAGAAATACAGTCTTATTTGATGTTGTTCAATGCTCCAACTGTCCGCAATGTTCACAATGCCCAGTAAAAGAAGGTAAAAAATACTTTTACCTCAGATTTGATGACAAGGAACTTCGTTTAGCGATTAGAAGAAAACTCGAAAAAAGTGACCTTTTCAAAGACCGCTACCGAATGCGATCCGGAATTGAAGCGACAAACTCTGAATACGATCGCCTAACTGGGGTCAAACATCTTAGGGTTCGAGGTTTTAAGGCCGTTCGTTTCTGTGCAACGATGAAAGCCCTCGGAATCAATATTTACAGGATAGCTGCGGCCTTGAGGGCTGACAAACAGGCTATTCAACCTGAAAACATGCTAATATCACCAATAAAAGTCATGATTTCGGTCTTCAGCGGGAAATTTTCGTCATTCGGGGTCACTTTTCGAAATATATCAGATTGCAACGAAACAATGTTGGTCGCATGACAGCGAATCAGAAAAACTTTTTACGAGGGCATCA
>JAYEGS010000302.1:0-1899 GCA_034659215.1 Pseudomonadota bacterium
TCCGCGATCCGCAATCGGATACGGTTATTTATCTAAAAGATATTGGTAATGTGGTTCGCGATTATGTCGATCCCCCGAGCCAGGTTTTGCATTTTAATCAGGTACCCGCTATTTCAATGGGCATCTCCATCTCTTCAGGGGGCAATGTTGTCAAACTTGGAGAGGCGGTTAATCAGCGGATTGACGAACTTATGGGCATGCTGCCGGTCGGAATGGAACTTAATGTTATTAATTTCCAGGCCACGGACGTAACCCAATCGATTAAAGCCTTTGTTATCAACTTCCTTGAAGCTATTGCGATTGTCATTGTTGTTCTTTTGATATTTATGGGGATGCGCAGCGGTCTGCTTATCGGCTCAATCCTTGCCATTACGGTTCTGGGAACCATTATAGTAATGGACATGTGGGGTATCAGCCTCGAACGAATCTCCTTAGGCGCCCTGATTATTGCCTTGGGTATGTTGGTTGATAATGCGATTGTTGTGACTGAGGGGATGCTGATTCGGATTGAAGCCGGGATGAATAGAGTTAAAGCTGCCGGTGAAGTTGTAAGCCAGACCCAGATGCCGCTTCTCGGGGCTACCATCATTGCGGTTCTGGCTTTTTGGGGAATCGGCATGTCCGATGACAGTACCGGTGAGTTTTGCCGCTCACTTTTCCAGGTCATGTTTATCTCCCTGATGATAAGCTGGGTTATCGCGATTACGATTACGCCGCTTTTTTGCAAAATGTTTTTAAAGGGGGGCTCAGCTACGGGAGCGCCGGAAGACCCGTACAAAGGTTTCATCTTTGTCGCCTACAAAAAAATGCTCTCTTGGAGCATCCGCTTGCGTTGGCTGACGGTGTTGGCTGCGATTGGCATGCTGGTTGCCTCTATTTATGGTTTTGGCTTCCTTAAAGGTAGTTTTTTTCCGGCCTCGACAAAACCAATGTTCATGGTAAATTACTGGTTGCCGTCGGGTACTGATATCCGGCAAACGGTTGCCGATATCAGTGAAATTGAGAAACACATTCTTGAGGATGAACGGGTGGCTTCGGTGGCCTCCTATATTGGTGATGGTGCACCGCGTTTTATTCTGACTTTTGCGCCGGAACAGACCAGTGACAACGGCTATGGGCTGATGCTGGTTTCGGTTAAAGATTACCGGGATATTGATGCCATGGTTCCTGAAATAGAGGAATTTATCTTAAGTCATTATCCTGAATCGGCTCCGGTTTTGCGGAAATTTGCCTTAGGCCCGGGTGATGATTTCGATCTTGAAGCGCGATTCTCCGGACCTGACAGTAAAGTGTTACGTCAACTTTCCGAAAAGGCCCAGGCAATAATGCGAGCTTACTCCGACAGTGCCAGAGTTTGGGATGACTGGCGGCCTCCGGTCAAGAAAATAGTTCCCCTTTTTGATGAAGTTAAAGCCAAGCAGGCGGGGGTCAGTCAATCAATGCTGGCCCAGTCGCTTGAAAGTTCCGTCTCCGGGACTACGGTCGGGCTCTATCGTGAGGGCATTGATCTCTTGCCCATCATCTCCCGCTTGCCCGATGATGAAAGACTTGCGGTCGAAAATCTGCAGGATCTTCAGGTTTATAGTCCGGCGCTCAAGAAATCAATTCCCATCAGCCAGGTGGTCTCAGGCTTTGCCACAGTTTCAGAAGATCCGTTTCGCATGCGTTTTAACCGCAAGCTGACGATTCGGGCCCGGGGCAATATCAAATTTGGTTTGCTCCCCAGTGAGATGCAGGCCGCGGTTGAGGCGGAAATTGAAGCGCTTGAACTGCCGGCCGGTTATGAGATGGCATGGGGCGCGGAAAAAGAGAACTCGGCCAAGGCTCAGGCCGGTATCAAAGCTAATATGGCAGCTCCGACTATCGCCATGATCTTGATCATCCTGATGCTTTTTAACA
>JAYEGS010000303.1:0-5803 GCA_034659215.1 Pseudomonadota bacterium
TAGAACCGAATTTAAAATTAATACCATCATATTCCAAGCAATTTGATGAAAGATATTAAGCTTCTGCAAAAGAGACTCTGTAAATATTCGGCTTTGATTTCAAACTGTCTCGATGTGGGGACAGAATTTAATTCTGTCCCCGTGCGAAGCACCCCAAGGGCACTTCCTGCGGGCGCAAGCGAAGCAACGTTCGACTCCACTTGCTGTAACTTTATGGTGGTTAGCCGAATATTTACGAGACTCTGCTAAATTCTGAGGTTGCAGTAAAAAACAGGACTATTATAATGGACATTGATTTAATAAAAAGGATGATTATAGAAAAACTCAAACCGCTTGACCCCGAAAAAGTTATCCTGTTTGGCAGTTACGCCTACGGAACACAAACAGATGAAAGTGACATCGATTTATATGTAGTAACCAAGGACAAAACCATACCAAAAGACTTTAATGAAAAAATGCAACTCAAATTAAAAGTTGCATATATGATTGATGATTTAAGGGGTCTTTTCCCTATCGACTTAATTGTTCACACCTCTCCAATGGGAAAAAGATTCATTGAGTTAAACAGCGGAATAAGTAGAGAGATATTCAACCGGGGAATCAAACTTCTATGACATTTTTGACCAAAGAATGGCTCAAAGCCGCAAAGGATGATCTGTCAACAATTGAACATCTCTTATGTGAAGAGCACCTGACGACTATTGTCTCATTTCATGCTCAGCAAGTAATTGAGAAATGCTTTAAGGCTGTACTGGAAGAAACCAGTCAAAAAGTGCAAAAAGTCCACGACATCAGAAAACTGCATAAGGAATTAGAACAATACTTCCCATTAGGCAACCAAGAGATAAATGTTCTCTTGAAAATCAATGAACTCTACATAGACTCTCGGTATCCCGGAGATTTGGGCCTCTTGCCAAACGGAAAACCTTCATTAGATGATGCCAGAGTGTTCTATGAATTTGCCCGAAAGATATACCTGTACACCAGTAAAACATGGGGTTGATTATAAACAATTTAAAACAAAAGGAAAACCAGATGCGAAAGCCTTATAAATCCTCAGTTTTTACCATATTTATGTTTTGCCTGCTCAGCATCTTCTTGTTGGGTGAAAAATCAGGCATATGTCATGAGTGGAGTGAAATTAAAGTACGGCTGCTTCCTGACTCATCTTTTGCTCTGGTTGAGATAGAAGAAGGCCAAAAAATAAGGCACTCGCCGCATCATGATGCCAATGGGAAATTAGATGCAGAACAACTGATTTATGTACTCGGTACGTTTGATGATGAAATATGGGTTGATCAGACCAACCGGAAGAGTGCGAGAAAGCATTTAATCAACCACTACGATCAATTCATCACCAGAGTCAGGGAAAAAGGATTACAGCCTGGTTCAGTCAATATCAACCAAGCTAAATTAACTAAACTGGTGGCCCTGCCTCAGATAGGGCCGGTGTTAGCGGTCAAAATTGCTGAATACAGAAATTCCGGCACCTCTTTTACTTCAATTGAGGATATAAAAAAAGTTGAAGGAATCGGCGCGGCTACTTTCAATGCGATTAAATTTTATATCAACGTGGACTAAGTGAACTGACAAAATGGAGACAAATAAACTGAAAAACAGGGCCGAATTATTTGATAAATTGAAAAGCAAAGGGGTTTTTTGGAGCTATGCGAAAAGTATCAGCTATGCGGATTTCAGCGATGCTGTTTTATGTGAATATACTTTAAAATATGGTGATTTTGAGGATCTAAAAAACCTGTTTTTGCTCTATGGAAAAACCCGGGTAAAACAAGTTTGGGAAGAAAAACTGGTTGAGGATCAGAGGTTTCAAAAATTCAACCTTTTCCTGGCCCGAGTTTTTTTGGGGATGGATGTAGAGAGCAGCTATTTTGTAAGGAGCAAGAGTGCAAGATTTGAAAAATTCAGACTACTTGCTTGCCAATACCCGTAAATTACTTGCAGAACTTATCGCAAATGCTGCTTTTTTAGAGAAATACGTTCTGGTTGGCGGCACGGCCCTCTCTTTACACTTATGTCACAGAAAAAGTGAAGATCTCGACTTCTTCACCTATAATGACAGTTTTGAGAAAAAAGAGATCTTTGCTTATATCAACAACCGATTTGAGCAAGTTGAGATAATAAACCAGACAAACAATCAGATAGATTTACTGATTAACGGCGTCAAAGTAACTTTTTTTAACGCAAAATGGAACTTTTTAAAACCGAAAGAAGTCAAGAGATTTAACCTGTCGCCGCTTGAAGCCATTGCCGGCATGAAAGTTAACACACTATTCTTAAGAGCAAAATTTAGAGATTATTATGACCTTTACTTTTTAGCAAGGGAGGGAATGACTCTTCAGGAAATCTTTAGCTACTCAAAGGATGTGATTGCAGGAGTAACTTTCAAAATGCTGGCGATTGCTCTTGTCTATACAGAAGATATCGAGGATGAAGATATAGCGCATTTACAGCCTGAGATAAAGATAGGTATAAAAGAGATCAGGAGTTTTTTTGAGGAAAAATTAAAGGCTTGAGTTCAGAATCTCATCAACCGCATACTGGGCGGCGAGCAGGCCGAAAACTCCGGGCATGAAGATGGCGCTGGGCTGTATGCGACGGCGGCGACCGCGCTGAAAAAACTCTTCGCGCTCCTTTTCATTGCAAGATTCAGGGTCACACGATTGTGCCACAATCGGTTCCGGCGAATAGACGACCGTCACCTCGCCTTTTTTCACCCCTTCCCGGCGCAGCTGTTTACGCATTACCCGAGCCAAAGGACAACCGCTGGTCGAAAGCAGATCCTCGATTTCAATCAGGGTCGGCTGACTCCGGCCCGCCGCCCCCATCGCCGAAATAAAGTTAATTTTACGAGTCAGACAATTTCTGATAAGATCGAGCTTCGGAGCCGCCCCGTCGATCGCATCAATCAGAAAATCGAAGTTTTCACCATCCAAAAGTTCGGCGGCGGTATCGTGATGATAAAAAATCTGCCGACAGTTAAGTCTGATTTGGGGATTTATATCCCGTAGCCGGGCCGCCGCCACTTCAACCTTGGCTTGGCCGACGGTCGAATGCAGGGCGAAAAGCTGGCGGTTAATATTGGTCTCACCGACCAGATCAAAATCAATCAGGGTGAGCCGGCCGACAGAGGTTCGAGCCAAAGCCTCGGCCGCAAAAGAACCGACCGCACCCAGGCCGACAATCGCAACATGGGCATTGGCCAAGCACCTCAAACCAGCTTCACCAAAAAGCAGTTCAAGTCGAGAAAAAGCCGCCGCAGAAAAATCTGAAGTCATCGTTACATCCTTTCTATCAGGTTGAAAAGTCGCAAGGCATTAGCCGTCGTCAGAGCCGCCGTTTCACCAATATCCCACCCCCGCAAACCAGCTAAACTCTGAGCCACAGCCAACACATCTTGAGGTTCCGACTCCCCCTTAGCAATCGTATGCGAACCGATATAGGGAGCATCAGTTTCAAGCAGAATACGTTCGCTCGGCACCATTAAAGCGGTATCCCGAACCTTACGGGCTTGAGGTCTGGTCAAACCACCGCCAAAACCGATGTAATAGCCTAAAGAGAGAAATTTTTCCGCCAACTGCGGGCCGCCGCCATAAGCGTGCAGAACCCCGACAACCCCTGGAAATTCACGTAAGATCAGAAAAAGAGGTTCAAAAGCGCGGCGACAATGGATAATAACCGGCAAAGACAAGATCGTCGCCAGTTCGAGCAGCCCCCTTAAAACTTCAGCTTGCTGTACTGCCGAATACTCCTTAAGAGCATAATCAAGCCCGATCTCACCAATGGCAACCGGAGCCCGCAAGCGGGCAAGCTGACGGAAAGGTTCGGGAGAGAAATCAGTTGTCGGAGTAATCCATCCTGGATGGAGACCGATAGCAGCATAAATTGAGGTGTTGGCGGATGCCAGACGACAAGCCGCCCGGCTTGAACTATAATCGTAACCGGGAACCATAAAGTTCTTAACCCCGGAATTTACGGCACGCTGCAACACCCCATCAAGATCTTGAGCCAAAGGCGGGTCAGTCAAATGACAGTGAGTATCAAAAAGTTGTATATGCATCGTAATAAATAATAGTTACTGTAAAACTAAAAAAGGGGCACCGAAATGGTGCCCCTTTTTTAGTTCATAAACTAACCACGATGCAAGAGCTATTTCTTATTCAACAATTCATGGTGAACTCGCATCTTTTTGGCTTCAGACTGAATTTTACCAAGATCTTTAGTCATCATCGCCCAGCCATACCAGTAGGCGTAGTCAGGATTGACATGGAACTGGCCTTGATAGGTCCGCATCCGATGTTTCATATACATCTCAAACAACACCTGTTCAATACTTTCCATCCCGGCCGGCAGATCCTTATAGCTATCGCCGGAAGCCGCACTGTAATCGGTCCTCATAAAATAGAGGAAATCAGGATAGGCAAAAGCCTGCTCGCCGCGTTTTTTAAGGATACCATCTTTGTAAAGATCAGCAACAATAACAATGGCTTGAGCGAGCAGCCGGTCGGCTTTCTGCATCATCGCATCGCCCATCTCAAGCTGGGTCTTACCATAACTTTCAGCGTGGCATTGGCTACAGGTTTTAATCATTTTATCACGTTCGGTCTGCCAAGCTTCCTGAGTTGCCCGAACCATATCGACTGAAGTCACCAAAGCCAGGCGGGCCGTCGGTTTACTGGTTTCAGGATCTAAAACTCCTAAAGCCTTGAGAATGACAACCCGGTCAGCGGCCCACTGTTTATCTTCAGGCAACGGCAGACGCACACCAAGAAAGCCCCAGGCTGTACGGTTTTCATGTGTACCGTTGGGCAGGTGACAGGTCTGGCAGGTCGGAGCCGGAGCACTATCGGGCAAATTCCCATTCTCTTTGGAGAAATGACGACTTCCATGTTTGGAACTGCTCCACATCTCCCATTGGGGATGGTCGTAACCCATATGACACTGGCGACAGGCACGCGGATCCTGAGCTTCCTTTTTCGAAAAGCTGTGCCGGGTATGACACTCATCACAGGAGTTATTCTGATATTTGTAACCTTTGGCAAGCTGCTCTTTCTTCTGGGCTTCCGTCTTAATGCCCATATTGTGACAACCACCACAACCGCGGCCGCCTTCCATCAGCTCATCGGGCTCAACGTGAGTGATCGGCAGAGCGTTCAGAGAAGTCCAGCCAAAATTATGTTTACCTTTAGCAAAAGATTCAAATTGCTCTTCATGACACTCTTTACAAACATGTTCATCCGGCAACACTGCCAGATTGGAATTTTTGGAATTTGTATGTTTGTCGCCATGACAATCGGCACAACCAACATCCTCACCAGCATGTTTACTCACTTTCCAATCCGCCACCTGACCGGGCGTGTGTCGCTGATGACACTTGATACATTTAGCGGAATCTGCCAGCGCCGGAGCCACCCCGAAACCCAACAGAAAAACTGTCAGGGCGATTAACAAAAACCCACTTTGCCACAATTTTCTCTTCATCACTCTACTCCTTTAAAAAAAATATTAATAAAACACCACTTGCAAAGATTAAATTAAAGTTTCTCCAAGTGGCAACTTCAATGCATTTTCAACCTGATTACTCGACGGTTTTTAAGAAGCTCTCCTGCAAATACAATTAAAACTATAAATTTAATTTCACATAACAACATTACCTTTAAACATACAACATTAAGTATATTTCATGCAAGAACTTTCATGTTAAGATAAAGTTAATTTAAACAAATAATAATAGTTGTAGTTTTTCAACTATCAAAGTATAGAGAGGTAGTTATACGATAATCTT
>JAYEGS010000303.1:5903-9761 GCA_034659215.1 Pseudomonadota bacterium
AAACATACAACATTAAGTATATTTCATGCAAGAACTTTCATGTTAAGATAAAGTTAATTTAAACAAATAATAATAGTTGTAGTTTTTCAACTATCAAAGTATAGAGAGGTAGTTATACGATAATCTTATTTCTGAGAAATTTGATTCTTAAGTAAAACCTTTCAAACAAGATGATACTTCCGTTATGACTAGACAAAACCCGGTAACCCACCATATTAACACCCATTTCAACAAAAGACATAACCTTCTCATTTCCCTTTTTTTATTGTGCTTATTGATAGCCAGTCCGACTCCGGGCCGGACTGATGAAGGAATCGGCTACCGAATCGGTTCCGGTGACGTCCTTGAAATATCAGTCTGGAAAGAGGAGAGTCTGAGCCGCGAAGTTATCGTTCCACCGGATCTCACCATCGCCTTTCCCCTGATTGGAGAGATCAATAGCAAAGGAATGACAGTCAGCGACCTGCGCCGTGAAGTTACCAAAAGGCTGAATGATTTTATTCCTGAAGCAACCGTTACCGTAATGTTACGCCAGATCAACAGTCTGCGCGCCTATGTCATCGGCAAAGTCAACAAGCCCGGCCAGTTTCCGATTGATCTTGATACTACGGCCATGCAGCTTCTAGCCATGGCCGGAGGACTTAACCCTTTTGCCGCGACCGGCAAAATTTATATTCTCCGTCACCAAGCGGGAAAGATGATCAAGATTCCTTTTGATTATCGTGAGGTTGAAAAGGGAAAGAATCTGGATCAAAACATCATAATACGTCGCGGAGATGTCATTATAGTTCCCTGATTCAACTCAATCGTAATCTAACAACGGATAATCACAACCATGAAAAAAATCTGTTTCTCCGGCATCATACTTTTATTAATCCTGGGTCTGGCCTCTTTCTCGATGGCCGACGGTGATTTCACATTCAATCCCTCACTCCAATTTCGTGGGGAGTATGATGACAATATCAATTTTGACAATGTTGACGAAAAGAGCGATTGGCTGGGAGTTTTCATACCCTCACTGAAAGCTGCCTGGCAGACCCCCAGACTCGACGTCAAAGGCAACGCCGAAGCTGAAATAAGACGATTCGCCAGCAAAAGCCAATATAACGATGAATATCAACGCTACAGAATTAACGGATCATACCTGCTTCTTGAAAGATTAACCTTGGATGCCGGCGCTTCTTACACTAAAGACTCAACCCTTGACTCCGAACTTGAAGAGACCGGGATTGTTGAAGATCTCTACGGCCGCAAGCGCTACACTCTTAATGGCGGAGCCCGTTACCAGCTCGGAGAAAGAGTATCAAGTAGCCTCAACTACAGTTATGCTGACACTAAATACGACAGCCCGGTTGATACGGATTACGACACAAACAGCATCGTCGGTAGCCTCAGCTACCTATTTCGTAACCAGCGAGATCAGGTCTTCCTTCAACCCACCTACTACCGTTATAAATCCGACATCAGCAAGGTTGATAATTACGGCCTGAGCCTGGGCTGGAATCGCACCTTAAGTGAAAAGTTAACGCTCTCCTGCTATCTCGGTCTTCGCTATACCGACACTGAATATAATTATCATTACTACGTCCCGGTTTTTGACCCGAACAACGGCACCATAATCTGGCAAAAGAGAAAAGAGACGATCAGCGAAGATGACGTTGGTGGTACCGCCGACATATCATTAAGCGGGAAAACTGAAACCTTAAACTACAAGCTTTCGTATAATCGCGATTTAAGCTACACCTCGACCGGCAGCCCGATCGACAGTGATCGTTTCATTGGAACAATCAGCTGGAAGATAAACCAACGCCTGCGCAGCGGCTTAGATGCCGGCCTCTACTTTTCCAAAGCCAACGATGATTACAGTGACGAAGATAGTATCTACTTCTATCTCCATCCGCACCTCTCTTATCAGCTGATGAAAAACCACCAACTCCAACTCCACTACCGCTATGCCCGAACCCAGGATAAAACCTTGAAAAAGAACGACACCTATGACCGCAACCGGGTCTGGCTGGCCTTGGTCTTTAATTTCCCAAAACTTCTCGACTAAGGACCTCTATTAATGCAAGCACAAGAAGCCATCTCAATAGATCAGGTCAAAGGCATCATCAGACGCCAGAGAGGGATTTTCATAATCCTCTTTCTCCTGACCTGGATCGCCGCCTTAAGTACCGCCATGCTGCTACCGGCCATCTACCGGGCCGAAAGCACCATCCTGATTGAAGAACAACAAATCCCGCAGGAATTTGTCCAGACGACAATTACCAGCTACGTCGAAGAGCGCTTGCAGGTCATCACCCAACAGATCATGAGCCGCCCGCGCCTGCAGGAGATTATCGACCGCTTCAAACTCTACCCGGAAATGCAGAAACGCCATACCAAAGAGGAGATTATCTCCCGTTTGCGAACCAATATCTCCCTCCAGACTATAAGCGCTGATGTCGTCGACCGGCGTACCGGTCGACCCAGCACGGCCACTATCGCCTTTAATCTCTCCTACCAAGGGAAAAATCCGGGGACAGTCGTCAAGGTGACCAACCGTCTGACTTCACTCTATCTCGAAGAGAACCTGCGCCAGCGTGAAGAGCGGGTCACTAATATCGCCACATTCCTCAATCAGGAACGACAAGAGCTCGCGCAGTTTATCACCAAACTTGAGGAGCAGATCAGCCTCTTCAAACAACAACATGGACGCGAATTACCTGAGTTCAACGCGGTCAACCTACAAGCCGTCAACCGTCTGACCCGCGACCTGGAGCAAAACCGCATGCAGTTACGTTCCCTCAAAGAACGTAAACTTTACCTTGAGGGACAGATCGCTACGATTGATCCTACCCAAAGCAGCAATCTTTTACGTAACGATGAAGGACGACTCCTGCTACCACCGCAGGAAAAATTGAAGGCCCTGAACCTCCAACTGTTAACCCTGAAAGCCCGCTACTCCGACAAACATCCCGATATCAAAAAAACCGAGCGTGAAATTGCTGAAATCAAAGCCCAAAACCCGGATCTGGCCATATCAGCAGACGAACTTACAGACAAACAAGAACAACTGGAAAAGCTTCAGCTCCAAAGTAAAGAGCTCCAAGCCCGACTCGGGGACAAACATCCTGATCGCATACAGGTCGAAAAAGAGCTTGTTATCCTCCGCCGAGAGATTGACAATTTTACTCAAACAGCTCAAAATCAAACTGCGGCCGGCACCTTGGAAACAACCACTATCAACAATCCGGCCTACATTAATTTACAGGTTCAGATAAGGTCGGCCGCCATGGAGATCGCCGCCACTGAAGCGGCCTACCAACAAACCAAAAAGAACCTTACTGATTTCCAAACCAGATTGGAAAACGCACCCTTGGTCGAACGTGACTACAAACGTATGATCAGAAACCTTGACCAGGCCCAACTCCGCCATACCGATATCACCCATAAACTCACTGAAGCCCAGGTCGCCCAGCAAATGGAAGAATCGCAGCAAGGCGAACGTTTCAAGATTATTGACCCGGCCCAGACCCCGGAAAAACCTTTCAAACCTAACCGGATGGCAATTGCTTTAATCGGCTTTGTCCTGGCCCTGGGACTGAGCACCGGAGTTTGCGCCCTGCGTGAGAATCTGGACACCTCCATCAAAAGTGTCGCCGAGCTCACCCGCCTGACCGGAGTACCGGTTTTAAGTGTTACACCGATCATGGAAAACCTTAAAGAGCGCCGCCGAAGATATTGGCGTTACGGTCTGGTCACAATGCTGCTGCTAGGTCTTATAATCGCAGCTTTGGCGGCCATCCATCTATTCTATCTACCTCTTGATATCCTCTGGATAAAAGTGATGCGACGCATTGGAATTTAGATAAAAAA
>JAYEGS010000304.1:0-33244 GCA_034659215.1 Pseudomonadota bacterium
GCGATCAAAGAGGGTATCTTCGGCCTTATAATTATGGGTTTTCTGATCTACGAGCCCGATGGTATGGCCCATCGCTGGCAGATGATCAAAGCCTATTGGAAACTCTGGCCGTTTTCTTATTAAAAAAACGAACACGGGAAGGTTCTGCCCATAAAATGAGAACCATAAACCTTTACAATTGGTGCACGACCGAAAACCGCCAATTTCCTCGATTGCTGCGTTAGGCTCAGATTTTAATCCTCGGAATACTTAATGTATGCCTGTGGTTAAAATCTGAGCCTGCCTTGCACTCAAGAAAATTGCCAGGTTTTCGGTCAGGCACTAGTTAAAGGAGAGAGAAGATGAAGAGATTGAGTATTTGGTTGGTAGCCGTCAGTCTGGTTTTGTTCTTTGCGGCTCCAGGTTTGGCCGCTAAAACCATCAAAATCGGTGGTCTTTTTGATATTACCGGGGGTACCGGTTCGGTTGGTACTCCATATGCTGAAGGGGTGCGGGATTATGTCCGTTATCTCAATGAAGAGAAGGGTGGCATCAACGGTCTGAAGATTGAATTGCTGGATGTTGATTATGCCTATAAAATTCCTCAGGCTCTAGCTGCGTATAAAAAGTTCAAGACCGAGAAGGTGGTTGCGATTCAGGGTTGGGGAACCGGTGATACGGAAGCGATGTCGCCATTGATTAAAAAAGATAAGATTCCCTATTTTTCAGCCTCATATTCCGAGCATTTGACCGATCCCAAAGTGACTCCTTACAACTTTATGGTTGGTACCACTTACGCTGACCAGGCGCGTGTGGCTCTGAGATTTATTAAGGATACCTGGACCGATAAAAGCCGCAACCCCCGGGTCGCTTTTATCTATAATGATACCGGTTTCGGCCGTTCCCCCTTCTTTACGGTTAAATTTCAGGGCCAGGGTTTTCCCGGTGCTGAAGATTATGCCAAAGAGATCGGGGTTGACCTGGTTGCTAAACCGATTATCGGTCTGCGCGCTCTCGATGCTACGCCGCAGCTGCTCAATATGAAAAAAGCCGACCCTGATTTTGCGATCTGTCAGGAGACTTCAGTGATGGCGACGATCTTGAAAGATGCCAAAAAACTGAATCTGCGAACCAAGTTTTTTGCTCTGAACTGGGCCATGAGTGGTAAAATCAGAGATCTCGCCGGTGAAGCCGCTGAAGGTTGTTACTGGACCAATCCTTTCTGTATCTGGGAAGATGATGATGCGGGTGTCAAGCAAGCTAAAATGATAAGTGAAAAATATCATCCCGGTAAAGTTCAGATTGTTAATTATTTCCAGGGTTTTACGGCGATGAAGGTGATGGCCGAAGCGATCAGCCGGGTTAAAGGTGAGATCAATGGTCCGGCCATCAAAGCTGCTCTTGAAGGTATGACTGATTATGATACCGGTGGTTTGACTGTGCCGATTAGTTTTTCGACTAAAAGTCACAAAGGTTCGATGGGTTTACGCATCTACCAGATTCAGAAAGGTAAATTTGTTCCGGTTAAAAAGGTTTTGTTAAGTCGTTAACTTTATTCATTCTATTTAACTTAAAGCGAAGCAATTTTGTACACCGCTTCGCTTTCCCTTAACGGGGTCAAAGCAAAATAACAAACTGCCCGTTTTAACTTGGAGATCAGCATAATGGGTGTAATGCTCAGCGTTAACAATATCGAGGTTATCTACAACGAGGTCATTCTGGTTTTAAAAGGGATGTCTTTGGAGGTGCCGGAGGGTAAGATTGTTACTCTTTTAGGGGCCAATGGGGCCGGTAAAACAACTACCCTGAAAGCGATCTCGGGTCTTTTGAAATCTGAAGAGGGGGCGGTGACCGACGGTAGTATCGAATTTTTAGGCGAGGTGATCAATAAAAAAGATGCTGAAGATATTGTTAAGGACGGCATCTTCCAGGTCATGGAGGGGCGGCGTATCTTTAAAGACCTGACGGTAACCGAAAATCTGATCGTTGGGGCCCATATTCGTAAGGATCGAGACAACATCAAACGGGATATGGAGACGGTTTTTAGTTACTTTCCTCGTTTGAAGGAGCGCCATAAGCAGGTCGCCGGTTATATGAGCGGCGGCGAACAGCAGATGCTGGCAATCGGCCGAGGTTTGATGTCGAAACCAAAAATGATGATGCTTGATGAACCTTCATTAGGTCTGGCCCCTCTGTTGGTTAAAGAGATTTTTGAGATCGTCATGCGCATCAATAAGGAGGAGGGAACCACAATTTTGCTGGTTGAACAGAATGCAAACCTGGCCCTTCAGGTTGCCGACTATGCCTATATTATGGAAGGCGGCAGGGTGGTTCTTGATGGTGAGTGTGAAGAGTTGCGTAACAATCCCGATGTGAAAGAGTTCTATCTCGGCCATTCAGATGCCGGGAAAAAGAGTTTTAAGGACGTTAAACACTATAAACGGCGGAAACGTTGGTTGTCGTAATAATTGATCGATAAAATTGTAAATTCAGTCTCCTGCGTAAACTCTGCACAATACATTATCAATTGACAAGAGGCTGCAAAGCGTGGCATGAATTGTTGTCTGTAGTAATGATAGTTACTGATAGATTTTCTTCAAGTTGAGGCCTTTTTCCGGGAGGAGTTGCGGATGTTTGTAAAATATTGGATGAAGAGTAATCCGATTACGGTGAGTGCTGACACTTTGGTGATTGATGCTAAAAAGTTAATGCGGAATCACAAGATTCGTCGTCTGCCGGTGATGAAGGGTACTCAGATGGTGGGTATCGTAACCCTTTCCGGGCTGCGAGAAGCCCAGCCCTCCAAAGCGACCAGCTTAAGTATTCACGAGCTTAACTACCTGCTGGCCAAGATGACGGTTAGCGAAATCATGACCCGGGAAGTGATTACCTGTCCTCCCGATATGACGATGGAAAAAGCCGCAGTTTTGGGTACTAAGTATGGCGTCGGGGCCATGCCGGTAGTTGATAAAGGTCAACTTATCGGGATTATAACTGAGTCGGATATCTACCGGGCCTTTCTGCATATGCTGGGAGCAACCCATAAAGAGTCGACCCGGATAACCCTTGATAATTTTCCTCAGGAGCAGGATGATATTATCAAGGTTATTGAAACGTTGGATGGGTTAAAGGGTCTGCTGGTGAGCCTGACGTTGGTTGATGACATTCCGATTGAGGGCCGGCGAGAGCTGGTTTTTCGGGTGAAAAATGTCGATGTGGAGGAGTTGGTGCTGCAATTAAAGGCGCACGGCTACGTTGTTTCCAATGTTTCAAAGATAGATTGATGGCGTCGTAAAAAGTTCCGATATCCAGCGTCGTCATGGTTTTTCAGACACTCGACATACTATTTGTATAGTTTCGCGTCTGAAAAACCATGCCTCCTTGTCTATCGAAATTTTTACTTAGCCATTCCGTGACTTCGTTATGCCCCGTAGAAAGTGCCCGTGGGGTGTGACACTAATTAATATTGTTGACGGCCAATCTCAAGAGCCTTGAGGTTGGCCGTTTCTATTGTGGGAGAGACCGCCATCGTTTTAACGGCTTCCTGCATCAGTTCAAAGCTGTAGGGGAAGGCTGGATGTTGCGCGGCCCAACCACTGAAAACCAGGTTTACGGCCTTCGGCAGGTCATGGTCTAGAGCGATGGTCGTGGCTTTCAGCAGGTTTTCCTGGGCCAAGCCGGCAAGGGGTTGATCACTGTTTACCAGGCAGGTGCCGCTCGGACGGACAAATTGCTGGTTGCGTTCATATTCACCGGCAGCCAGAACCAGAAGAATATCAGCAGAGTCAAGCGCGATCAAGGGGGAGCGGTAGTGCCCGATCTTGACCTGACTGGTGACCGAGCCGCCGCGCATGGCCATACCATGGCTTTCATAAGTGATAAAATCGTCACCGGCCAGCAGGGCCGCCTGGCTGATTAACCTTGAAAGGAAAACCACCCCTTGGCCGCCAAGCCCGGCAATAAGAAGTTTACAGTCAGTCATTTTAGTATCCTAATCAGTTATTTTAATCGCTCCCTGCGGGCAGATATCAAGACACTGACCGCAGCCGACGCAGGTGACCTGGTCGATCGTAACCCGGTTTTCCGGATCGTTCGCTTTAACCACCAGGGCTGGGCACTCAAAAGCTTTAAGACAATATCCGCAACCGGTGCAATCGTCATCTGAAATGGAGATCTGCAAGGTTGTCAGTTGCCGTCGTTCGGCAGGAATCATCAGGCAGCCGCGCCTGGCGATGACTGCGGCGATACCGCCCTCCGGTGTTTGGGCGTACTGCCAGGCTTCTTTGATCGTGTCAATCATTTCACTCTGTCGGTAGGGGTCAACGACCGTGATCTTCTCAATGCCGCACCCTTTGAGCAGAGTTTCCAATTCCAGGGTCGGTCCCTGGCTGCCATCAGCGCGCAATCCGGCGGCCGGTGTCGGCTGGTTGCCGGTCATTGCCGTGGTCGAGTTGTCAACTAGCAAAAGGACAAAGCGGCTGCCTTCCCAGCGGGCGTTGACCAGGGCCGGGATTCCGGAGTGGTAGAAGGTTGAATCGCCGATAATCGCGGTAATCGGCGGGATATCTGCGTCTCCTTGAGCAAAAGTTTGGTAAAAAGAGCCGGCCTGGCTGATTGACGCTCCCATACAGAGACAGCTGTCTATAGCGCCAAGATTAATGCCTAGTGTATAGCAGCCGATATCACCGGCATAGATACCTTTGGGCAGAGCTTTTTTGAGGGCGTAAAAGCTTGAGCGATGGGGGCATCCGGGACAGAGACTGGGGCGTTTGCCCGGAGGTGCGGTGACGCCGTCACTTTTGGCGGAGAGTTTATTATCCAAGAGGCGATTAAGGGCTAAAACGATGATCTCCGGGGTTAAGGCCCCGGCATCGGGAATTGAGCCGTCAAGGCGGCCGCAAATCTTCTCTTGGTCGCCCATTTGATATTCGATTACCGGCATGCTCTCTTCGATAACCAGGAGTTTTTCATGACGTTTCAGCAGGGTTCGACCGGCATTTTTATGTAAGGGGTAGGGCAGGTCGACTTTGTAGAGGATAAATTGCCGGGACTCAGCGTCCGGCAAAGAGTTTAATAAGTCAGCGGTTAACGACCAAGCACAACCTGAAGCGATGATGCCATAGGGGGCGGTGGCACCGGTTTCAGTTTTTGCCGCAAAATCAAAACGCGGGTCAGCCGCCAACTCAAGCAGTTTTTGGTTGAGCTGCTGGTGCTGTAAAAAGCGATGTTTCGGGGTTGCCGCCCAGCGTTGGGGCTGGCGGATAAATTCAGGCTGGCGTGGTTGATTCGGGATCTCTTCCAGGTTGATGTTCTGTCGGGCATGGCAGAGGGTGGCGGTTGGCCGCAACATTACCGGAAGGCCGAGCTCTTCTGAAAGATCAAGGGCTCGACCGGCAAAAATAGAGGCCTCTTGAGGGGTCGCCGGATCAAAGACCGGGACTTTTGCGAGCATCGCGAACAGGCGGCTGTCTTGTTCGGTTTGCGAACTGTTGGGTCCGGGATCGTCGGCGCTGATGACCACCAGAGCACCGGTAACTCCGAGATAGGCACTGCTCAAAAAAGCATCGGCGGCCACGTTTAAGCCCACCTGCTTCATGACCGCAGCACTGCGCATGCCGGTTATGGCGGCGGTAAAGGCCGATTCCAGAGCAATTTTTTCATTCACCGACCAGTGGCCGTGGATTGCGACATCATGGTTTCGGCCTTGTTCGATAAAGGCCGGCAGAATTTCCGATGACGGGGTACCGGGATAGGCGTAGGCAAACGTGCAACCCTTCTCAAGCAGGCCGCGAGCCATCGCTTCATTACCGAGCATTACCTGTTGCAATTAAATTCTCCTGGCTTATTTAAGATGAACTCGCACCCCAAGGGCACTTCCTTCGGGGCGTAAAAAGTCATGGGATGGCTTTTTACGACGCCATCATTTAAAACTTAAACCGGTGCTCTTCTTCTTGCGGTTGCGGAAGGCTTGCATGAGGAGACCGATGAAAAAACCGATCAGCAGGACACCGCCGCCGGATAAAAACCATTTGATCCGGTAGGCGGTTTTAAGGAGTTCGCATTCCGCCAGAATGACGGCTTCCCGTTCTTGTCGATCCCGGTTTTCCGCGAGCAGATTTTTGTGTTCTGCTTGTAATTCAAGGAACGCGGCAGACTCTTCAAGCAGGGTTGTATAATTTTTTTCAACTTTTTGGAGTTTGCGGCGCAGCTCTTTTACTTCTCTCAGCAGGCCGGTATTGCCTTTGCGATACTCCTTGTTGGTTGCAGTGAGTGCGATGACTTGGGCTTTGCTGCTCTGTTCCAGTTCTTTAATTCTGGCATTGGCTTTACCCAGACGTTTGGCGGCTGGTTCGACTGCAGTCAGGAAGCGTTTCTGGATCCAGCCCTGACGATCTTTGCCGTAACTTATATGGAGCCAGTCACCCTCTGATTCCTCCAGCAGGGTAACCTTGTTACCGGTGGTCAGGGGGGCGAGCAATTTGTACTCGGTGCCCGCCCCGGCCCGGGCATAGATCCTGATTTTGTCTGAGATATAGCGAGTTTCACCCGCTGCTTCGGCCCCGGTCAAACTGTTGAAAAGTAAAAAAAGACTAAGTAGAAAGATGGCGCTGCCGTGAACCGGGTGGATTTTTTTATGTGTCATATCAATTCCTTATTTCAACTGGCGAGGTGGAACGATTGTGAGGCCGAAGCCGACTTTGCAAAAAGATTGTGTTTTTTTCCCAGCTCTAAAAACTGCCACATGATTTTTGCCGTAGCTCCCCAAATAACATGTCCGTCGATATTAAAGGCGAGTTGCGGCGTTAACCTGCGGCCGTTAAAGTAATAAAAATCAATTTTGTTGCGGGGTTCAAAGAAATCATCAACGCTTAAAGTTATCAGGCTGTCGACCTCATCGGTAGAGAGCTTGAACTTATAGGGGTGGGGGATGGCCCCGACAAAAGGGGAGACCAGGAACCCGGTTGTTGTGTTGACTTCATCAAGGCTGCCGAAAACGGTGATGTCGCTCACCTTGACGCCAATCTCCTCTTCGGTCTCTCTGGTGCTGGTTGCTTCCAGAGATAAATCCTGGCTCTCACTGACCCCTCCGGGGAAAGAGATCTCTCCTTTGTGGGTTTTGACGGTTTGTGAGCGTTTGATAAAGAGCATCTTCAGGGAGCCCTCTTCAATGAATAGAGGGCAGAGAACCGCAGCTCGTATTGTGTCCGTTGAGACTTTGGTCTCAGGTTGGTAGGTTGAGTAAAAATTTGCCAGTTGTTTTAGGGGCATGAGGGCTCAGTTATCCATGTTTTAAAATTTATAGCAGTGCGATCCTTAAAAATAGCAGAAGGTTGCCGACAAAGCAATCTCTTTTTCCTGAGAAATTTTTAACAAACTCATCTTTATTTAGCTGATGGGGCCACTGAAATGTTCTCCGGCTTGCTGGTAGAAATCCACTTTTTCCTCTGTGTGACGGGGTGAAAAGTGGAAGAGTTGCAGGCGTTTGACTTGGGCCAGAGAGGCAAGTTTTCCGGCCTGAGCCGCTGTCAGATGTCGGCTTAATTCAGCTTTGTCCGCCGCAGATTCTAAAAAAGCGGCTTCGCAGAGCAGGAGGTCGGCACCCTTTATCAGGGGGAGGAGTTTTTGCAGGTTTTGTTGGGTGAAGCCGATATCGGTGACGTAGGCGATTTTTAATCCCGGCCGGATCAGGGCAATGGCCTCGGCAACTTCCTGGAGTTGGTGGTTGCGTCCGGCGATCTCAATGACGGTGTCGGCCGGGCTTTTGGCTTGCAGGGCTTGTCGGACTTTACTGAGCCACGGGCCCGGCGACCAGCTCCGGCGATCGAGTTCTTCGGGGCGGATCTTGACCTGTAGAGGCTCATTTAAATCAAAGGCGAGGCAGGGGATACCATGATCGAGTGTGGCCGCAGTGATGCTGAAGGTCGGAGCTGTAAAGATAATTGCATTTTTACGGGCTCGTGTGGTGGTCGGTTCAGGCTGAAATTTTTGCCGGCAGGCAAAGGTACTTTGTTCGACTGTTTTTTCGTGGATATCATAGACGCTAATCAGGAGTTCATAGTGGGCGGTCAGGTTCCAGCAGTAACCCTTAAGCTTGTGTCCGACCATCTCGATCATTCCCGGCGGGCCGTAGATATGCAAGTGTTTAGAGCGGTTTAAAGTCAGGCGTAAAAGGTGGTCAAAACCGATCAAGTGATCGATATGGCCGTGGCTGATAAAGATGTGCGAAACCTTTAAGATCGATTTTGTCGAGAGCCCATGCAGGTCGCCGAGATCAAAGAGCAGAGCTTGGCCGCTATAGGTGTGGCGCAGGATAAATCCCGGATCACCAAAGGATGGGTTAAGTGCTTCTATGTGCCAGGGAAAAGTCATATGCCATCTCAGTTAGTGAAATTTCTGCTATTTGTCAATAAATAGCAGAAAATCTAGGTAAAATGGTTGCGAATACGAAGATATCTATGTTAAGATTAAGGTTCTTGTTGAAAATAATGTAAGATTTTTCCTCTTTGTGGAGATTTATGTGAGCAATTCCTCTTTACGGAAGACTTTTTTACCGCACTGTATGGCAATTGCCATCGGCAGTTTGCCCCAGCCTGAAGTTGCACCAACCCTTGACTTGATTACGGATTGTTTGCCGGAAGCGCCTTTCTGGCCGCAGTTGCCCAATCGCTCTTTTCTCGAAGGCATGTATGTTCAGTATGGGGAGGGGCTGCCCGGGGCGGTTCTTGATGAAGTGGGTGAACGCTTCTGTCTTGATCCGGGCCAGGCCGATTTTGCCGAGCAGTTAACTGCCTTTTATGAGGCGGTGCTGGCCGCTGATCTCGACTATTTTGCCATTGGTCGGGAGCGGGCCTCCGGTTTGTGGGAAGGGCTGCCGGCTCTGGCGGAACGTTACCGGGAGAAAACGCCGGTTTTGGTCAAAGGTCATGTGACCGGGCCGATCAGTTTTGGTCTCGGGGTTACCGATGCAGAGAAAAGATCGATCATTTATGATTCAACGTTGGCCGATGTTGTTGTCAAACATCTAAACATGAAAGCCCGCTGGCAGGAAGCTTTCCTCAAGCGCTGTTTTCCCGGCTTGCCGACCCTTACCTTTTTCGATGAACCCTATATGGTCTCTTTTGGAACCGCTTTCTGCACGCTCTCTCGGGAGCAGGTGAAAGATCTCTTGAATGAGGTCAGTACCGGACTTGAAGGGTTGACCGGAGTCCACTGTTGCGGCAATACGGATTGGTCCCTGTTGCTCGATACCGGGGTTGACTTGTTGAATTTTGATGCCTATGAATATGGAGAGAACCTACTTCTCTATCAGGATGAGCTGGGGAAATTTCTTGGCGCCGGGGGCTATCTGGCTTGGGGTGTAGTGCCGACCAGTGAGGCCGTAGACAATGAGGATGTAGACTCCTTGTTTGCTTTGCTCACGGCTCAAATGGAGCGTTTAAGTAGTCCTGAAATACCGCTCAAAAGCATTTTAGAGCGCAGTTTCGTCTCTCCCAGCTGTGGGGCCGGATCGTTGACCCCGGCTCGGGCCGTCCGGGTCTTCGAACTGACAAAAGAGCTCTCCGAGCGCTTACGAAAATATTACTTAGCCATCCCATGACTTTTTATGTAGTTGTAACTATTCAGCATAATGTAGTCCTCAAATGATCTCGATGCGGGGACATTGCTCCAGGCGGCGGCGCAAGCCTTTATGCCGATCTGAGCTGTGTCCCCCTCGAAGCCGGGCGAAGCCAATGTTCACACCATTTGTAGTGGCTTTAAGGTTATTTGCTGAATAGTTACTTATGTTTTTATATACCCAACCTGGAGGTTGACTGTTGTGAGTGACGATAAAAAGAAGCAAAACGAAGATATTTCCTTGCCCGAAGATGAAACGGGAACTGAAGATGAGACCAGGGACGACTCTTCTGACGAGAATCTCGATGATCAGCCTGAAGATCCAGAGGAAACCGCCAAAATTGAGCTTGAAGATTTAGGTGAAGAGGTCGAGCTTGAAGAGGCCCTGGCCATTATCGAAGAGGGTGAAGAGGAAGATTCAGACGGCGGCAATGGAGAGGGTGAAGAACTTGTTTTACCGGATGAACTGCCTCTGTTGCCGGTTCGTGACGTGGTTGTTTTTCCCTTTATGATTATGCCTCTTTTTGTCGGCCGGGAGGCTTCGATCAAGGCGGTTGATGAAGCTCTGGCCGGTGACCGGCTTATCTTTCTGGTCACCCAAAAAGATATTCGGGAAGAGAATCCGGGTCGGAGCGGGGTCTACCGAGTCGGTACGATTTCAATGATTATGCGGATGTTGAAATTGCCTGATGGTCGGGTAAAGATTCTGGTTCAGGGTCTGGCTAAAGCGGCGATTACTGAAGTTGTGCAGCGTGAACCCCTCTTTAAGGTTCGGATTGAAAAGCTCGAAGATATCGAAAGTGACAAGCTTGATCTCAAAACCGAAGCCATGATGCGGAGTGTCAAAGATCGCCTGGAAAAGGCGATTTCACTGGGTAAACCGATTGCTCCGGAAGTTGCAATGATTCTCGATAATGTCAATCTTCCCGGGCGTCTGGCCGACCTGATTGTCTCTAATCTCGGGGTTAAACTAAAAGTCGCGCAATCTTTTATGGAGGAGCAAGATGGTCTCAAACGCTTAAGTCAGATCAATAAAATTCTGGCCAAAGAGATCCAGGTTCTGGGCATGCAGGCCAAAATCCAGAATTCGGCCAAGGAGGAGATGACCAAGACCCAGCGGGAGTACTTCCTAAAAGAGCAGATGAAAGCGATTCGTCATGAGCTCGGTGATAGCGATGACCGGACGGCCGAGATGGAGGAGCTCCGTGATAAAATTAAAAAATGCAAGATGCCGAAACCAGCTCTTGAGGAGTCGACCAAGCAGCTTGAACGGCTTGAAAGAATGCATCCCGATGCGGCCGAAGCTAACATTATTCGTACCTATATCGACTGGATGATCGAGGTTCCCTGGCATAAGAAAACCCGGGACAATCTCAATCTTGGCAAAGCCCGCCAGATTCTCGAAGATGACCATTATGGCCTGGGCAAGATCAAAGAGCGGATTATCGAATACCTGGCGGTTTGTAAACTCAAAAGCAAGATGAAAGGGCCGATCTTATGTTTTGTCGGTCCTCCAGGAGTCGGGAAAACCTCTCTCGGAAAATCGGTGGCCCGAGCTTTGGGACGCAAATTTTACCGTCTTTCATTGGGCGGTATGCGGGATGAGGCCGAGATTCGCGGCCATCGGCGTACCTATATCGGGGCCTTGCCGGGGCGGATTATCCAGGGTCTCAAACAGGCGGGAACCAAGAATCCGGTCTTCATGATGGATGAGATTGATAAACTCGGCAATGATTTTCGTGGAGATCCGGCCTCGGCTCTGTTGGAGGTGCTCGATCCTGAACAGAATTCCGAGTTCAGCGATCACTATCTCAATGTTGCTTACGATCTCTCACATGTAATGTTTATTACCACGGCTAACTCTCTTGAGCCGATTCCGGCAGCTTTGCGTGATCGCATGGAGATTATTGAACTCTCCGGTTATACTGATGAAGAGAAGTTGAATATCGCCAAGCGTTACCTGATTCCCCGGCAAATTGAGGAGAACGGTATCAGCACCAAATATATCAATTTCTCCCGTGCCGCTCTGTTGGCTTTGATTAATAGCTATACCCGGGAGTCCGGGGTACGAAACCTGGAACGTGAAATTGGTTCTTTGTGCCGTAAAGTTGCGACTAAAGTGGCCGAGAAAGAGAAAATCGGTAAAACCATGATAACCCCGGCTTCTCTGCACCGATTTTTAGGGCCGGTAAAATTTCTCCCCGAAAGTGGACAGGGCGAGGATCAGGCCGGCGTCGCTACGGGGCTGGCTTGGACGCCCTATGGCGGGGTTGTTTTATTGGTCGAAACCCTGCTCATGCCGGGCAAGGGGGCGCTTTCGCTGACCGGACACTTAGGTGATGTGATGAAAGAGTCGGCCCAGGCGGCGATGAGTTTTATTCGTTCCCGCTCGCGGGAGTTTGGTTTGTCCGCCGATATCTTTAAGGATAATGATATTCATATCCATGTTCCGGCCGGGGCGACACCGAAAGATGGCCCTTCCGCCGGGGTGACAATGTTGACCTCGATTCTTTCAGCTTTGACCGGAATTCCCGCATATCGCAATGTGGCGATGACCGGAGAGCTGACCCTGGCTGGACGGGTGATGCCGATCGGCGGCTTGAAAGAGAAGGTTTTAGCGGCGTTGCGTTTTGGCGCGACAACCATTTTGATTCCGGATGATAATAGTAAAGACTTAGAAGAGATCCCGGCCAATATTCGCAAACAGTTGACGATTATTCCGATTAAAATGGCCGATGAAATTGTGACTCACGCTTTGAGCAAGGCGCCGGTGCCGCTACCAAAGGAAAGAAAAAAGCCGGCTAAAAAAAATGTGGTAAAATAGTTCACCATGAAAAACTCCTTAACCATCGCCGATTGGGGCGAATTCGGCTTCATTGAATCCCTAAAACAGCGTCTGCCCAAAGCCTCCGGCGACTTGAAACTTGGTGTCGGCGATGATGCGGCTTGGTGGTCACCGGTTGTCGGCAATGGAGTTCTGACAACTACGGATATGCTGGTGGAAGGGGTTCATTTTGATCTCTCCTATACCTCAGCCGCCGATCTTGGTTATAAGTCTCTGGCCGTAAATTTAAGTGATCTGGCGGCGATGGGAGCTCAGCCCTCTACGGTTTATCTCTCGCTGGCACTGCCGGCCGGGATCGAAAAAATGTGGCTGGAAGACTATGTTGAAGCTTTTTTAGAATTAGCGCAAGCGCACGGTGTGCAACTCGCCGGTGGTGATACCGTAAAGGCCGATCAACTTGTGATCTCGGTTACTCTTTGCGGTTTGGCGGAGGCGGGAAAACCGGTTCTGCGGAGTGGTGCCGCAGTCGGTGACGATCTCTATTTTTCCGGGAGTTTGGGTGATAGTTATTTGGGTTTGCAACTTCTTTTGGGGCGAATGCGTCTCCCCGAGGATTTTAATGAAAGTGCGGTTTTTCTGCAAACCCGGCATTTGCGACCCAGCCCCCGGATTGAACTGGGGGCGATGCTGGCCGCTTCCGGGGCCGTAACCGCCATGCTTGATGTCAGTGACGGCGTAATCGCCGATCTTGGTCATTTATTGTCCGCCTCCGGCGGCCTTGGGGCTGAAATCGATGCTTGCCGATTGCCGTTCTCGGTAGCCGGGCGGCATTTTATTGATGCCGATCTGGTTGATTATGTCACTCTGTTGAGCGGCGGCGAAGATTATGAACTACTTTTTACGGCGCCTCCAAAGCGGCGCCTAAAAATTGAAACGATAGCTGCTGAAACGGTGGTCGATCTGACCAGAATCGGTCGTATTACGGCGCCGACAGGTATTTTCATGCTTGCCGATGGCTCGCGTAAACCAGTTGGCGAAAGGGGAGGTTATGACCATTTCCAGCATCAGAGTTGCTGATATACAGGAAAACCAGGCGGTTGAGCTTCTGCTTTTAGTCCGGCGTAAAAATCTGGCTCGGAGTCGCAATGGTAAAGATTATCTTACCCTTAAACTCGGCGATCGCAGTGGTGAAATCACTGCTTTTCTCTGGGATAATGCCGAACCGGCCGCAGCCGCCATGCAAGAGGGCGACTGTGTTCATATCAAGGCGCGCAGCCAGGTCTTTAACGGCAATCTGCAGTTGACGCTGAACTTTATTGAGGTTTGGCAGGGCGAGATAGATGCGCGAAATTTTCTCCCGCATACGGATAAACACATTCCGACATTAGAGCGTGATTTGCGCCGGATTATTGCTGATATTCAGGATCCCTGGCTCCGGCGGTTAACGGAAGCTTTCTTTATTAAGGATCAGGAGTTTGCCAAGGCTTTCTCTTTGGCTCCGGCCGCTAAAGCGATGCACCATGCCTGGCTCGGCGGCCTGCTTGAACATACCCTGAGTGTGGCTCGGGTGGCTTTGCAGGTGACCCCGCTCTACCCGCAAATAAATCTTGATCTGGTTTTAACCGGTGCTTTGCTCCACGATATCGGTAAAATTCATGAACTGACTTATGAACGAAACCTTGACTACTCGACCTCCGGCCGCCTTTTGGGACATATTATTATCGGAGTCCGGATGATTCAGGAGAAAGCTGCCACTATAAGAGGTTTTCCGGCTGCAACCCTGATGCTGCTTGAACATCTTATCTTAAGCCATCACGGCGAATATGAATACGGTTCCCCGAAAAGGCCCAAAACCCAGGAAGCCATTCTCTTAAATTTCATCGACGATCTTGATGCCAAACTGACTGCCGTCAACACCCATATGAGTAACGGTAAAAACTCCGATCTCGAATGGAGTGACTATCATCGCCTCTTCGGTCGAGCTTTCTATCTTGGCCCCCAAGCCCCCCTGCCGGAGTCCGAGCCGGAGTCCACGCCTCCAACTTCGCCCTCTTCGGAACCGTCTCTGCTTTTTTAGTTCTCTTACCAGAACTGACCCTGTCATCTTTTGCACATCCCTTGACAATGGTTAAACCCATTGTTATTTTAGCCTCGTTAGCACTCTTTATGGTTGAGTGCCAGCGGGGCTTTGTTTTTTTAAGGCCTTTTTAGCGGGTAAACAGGATTTGGAGCAGTCTCGAAGGTTGAGGTTTTATGGAAGCTTTGTCGGCAAGGCATATCAAGGTGTTGCAAGCTGTGGTGGAAGATTATATTCACCGTGGTGAACCGGTTGGTTCGCGAACCTTGTCGCGAAGTCCGCGTTTCCAACTCAGTCCGGCGACTTTGCGCAATGTGATGGCCGATCTTGAAGAGAGTGGTTTTCTCTGCCAGCCTCATACCTCGGCCGGGCGCATCCCGACGGATCTGGGTTTTCGCTATTATGTGAACAATCTTCCGGATTTTGCCGCAGTTTCGTCTGAGGCCCGCCGCCAAGTCAAGGATCGACTTGAAGGATCCAGCGGTCGTCTGGAGGAAATTTTGCAGGATGGGGTTTTTACTCTGGCCCAATTGACGCCGTATGTCGGGGTTGTCAGTCTGCCCGATTTTCGCCAGATGGTGGTTCGCCATATCCGTTTTGTGAAACTCCATGAGCGTCGCATTTTGACTGTCATAGTGTCGGTTTCCGGGGCTCTTCAGAATGTTCTTTTTGAGTCTGAAACGGTGCTCTCGCAAGATCAACTTAATCGCTTTTCCAATTATCTCAATGCCCTGCTTGGTAATTTGACCCTGAGTGGGATCAAGCGCATGGTCTTGCAGGAGATGGCGAGTGATAAGCAGGGCTATGATGAACTTTTTGCTCAGGTACTGGCTTTAAGCCGGAGTTTTTTTGCCCAGGATCCGGAACAGCAGAGTGATGTTATGCTTGATGGTAAACTCAATCTGCTTGAGCATCCCGAATTTGCCGATGTCGAGCGTATGAAAGAGATTTTTAAAACGTTTGAAGAGAAGGGCTCAATCCTTAAAATTCTTGACGGGGCTTTGGGGGGAGAGCAGTTGCGAGTGATTATCGGGGCCGAGAGTTGTTGTCAGGAGATGCGGCACTGTTCTCTGGTGACCGCTGAATATGGGCGAGAGGGTCGAACTCTGGGGCGCGTCGGTGTGATTGGCCCGACCCGGATGGACTACTCCCGCATTATTCCGTTAGTTAATTATATTGCGGATGCCATGAGTCGGCGTCTGCAGAAATAGTGAAATAAACAGGAAAATAAATAAAAATGTCTGGACGAAAAAAAGATAAAAAGAAGGTAGATTCGAAAGAGGTCGAATTGGAACAGAGTAATGATAGTGCTGATGACAGTGTTGAGGCCAATGATAATGATGAGAATTCGACGATGAAAAATGAAGTTGAAGAGCTGCAGGCGGAAATAGATGGCTTGCAGAAGATCAACACCTCCCTGCAGGAGCAGATGCTCAGGGTGCGGGCTGAAGCCGATAATTTTCGCAAACGCATGCAGCGGGAAAAGGATGATTTTGCCCGTTTTGCCCGGGAGGGTTTTGTTCGTGATCTGCTGCCGGTCAAAGATAATCTGGAGCGAGCCCTGCTCCATGCCGGAGATGACCCGGCCTCGGTTGTCGATGGGGTTAAGTTGACTTTGGAGCAGTTTGATTCGATTTTCAAGACTATGGGGGTTGAATGCATTGAATGTCTCGGAGCTCCTTTCGATCCCGCCTTTCATCAAGCGATGACTCAGGTTGAGAGCGATGAGCACAAGCCCAATTGTGTGGTTAACGAACTTCAGAGAGGTTATCAGCTGCATGGCCGCCTTCTGCGTCCGGCCATGGTGACCGTGGCCAAGGCAAAGTCGGATGAAAAAGAGGGGAAGGGTTGATTTTTGGCGTGCCCATACCTAGATTGAGGTTCAACTAAAAATTAAACGAAAGATTACTAGATAAAAATTTATTATAAAAAGGAGAAAAACATGGGAAAAATAATCGGCATCGATTTGGGAACTACCAATTCATGCGTTAGTGTAATGGAAGGCGGCGAAGCCAAGGTTATCGCCAATGCGGAAGGGGTACGGACAACCCCATCAGTTGTAGCTTTTACCGATAACGGCGAACGTCTGGTCGGGCAGCTGGCCAAGCGTCAGGCGGTGACTAATCCTACCGACACGGTTTTTGCGGCTAAACGCCTCATCGGTCGTAAGTTTGCAGCGCCTCAGGTGCAGCAGATGAAAGAGCATGTGCCGTTTACAATCATCGAAGCAAAAAATGGTGATGCCTGGGTTAAGATTAAGGACAAGGAGTATAGTCCGGCCGAGATCTCGGCGATGACGTTGCAGAAGATGAAGCAGACGGCTGAAGACTATCTTGGCGAAGCGGTAACCGAGGCCGTAATTACAGTGCCGGCCTATTTTAATGATAGTCAGCGTCAGGCGACCAAGGATGCAGGTAAGATTGCCGGTTTCGATGTCAAAAGAATTATTAATGAGCCGACGGCTGCCGCTTTGGCCTATGGTGCGGACAAGAAAAAAGAGGGTAAAATCGCCGTCTTTGATCTTGGCGGCGGTACCTTTGATATTTCAATCCTTGAGCTTGGCGACGGGGTTTTTGAGGTCAACGCCACCAATGGTGATACTTTTCTCGGCGGTGAGGATTTCGATGAACGGGTAATTGGCTATATTGCTGATGAGTTTCGTAAAAGTGATGCTATCGACCTGCGCAACGACAAGATGGCTTTGCAACGTCTGAAAGAGGCGGCGGAGAAGGCCAAATGTGAGCTCTCCACGGCGATGGAGACCGATATCAATCTGCCCTTTATTACAGCTGATGCCTCAGGCCCCAAGCACCTTAATGTTAAATTGACCCGGGCAATCCTTGAGAGCCTGGTTGCCGATCTGGTTGACCGGGTGGTTGCTCCCTGCCGGACGGCAATGAAAGATGCCGGGGTTTCAACCTCCGATATTAATGAAGTAATTCTGGTCGGCGGGATGACCCGGATGCCGCGGATTCAAGAGAAGGTCAAGGAGGTCTTTAGTCAGGAACCGAGCAAAGGGGTCAACCCGGATGAAGTTGTCTCGATCGGGGCCGCGATTCAGGGTGGGGTCTTACAGGGCGATGTCAAGGATGTTCTGTTGCTTGATGTTACCCCGCTATCTTTGGGCATTGAGACCTTAGGTGGAGTTTGTACCAGACTGATCGAAAAAAATTCGACGATTCCGACGAAAAAGAGTCAGACTTTTACGACTGCGGCCGACAACCAGCCGGCCGTCAGCATTGTTGTTTTGCAAGGTGAGCGTGAGATGTCGGCCGACAACAAACGTCTGGCTCAGTTTGAACTGGTCGGGATTCCGGCCGCCCCGCGCGGCGTGCCTCAGATTGAGGTAAGTTTTGATATTGATGCCAATGGTATTGTTCATGTCTCAGCCAAAGATACGGCGACCGGCAAAGAACAGTCGGTTGAGATCAAGGCTTCCAGCGGTTTAAGTGAGGCTGAGATTGAGCAGATGGTCAAAGATGCTGAAGCTCATGCCGATGAAGATCATAAAAAACGTGAGCTTATCGACCAGCGCAACCTGGCCGACAGCACAATCTATCAGACGGAAAAGAGTCTTAAGGAGATGGGTGAAAAAGTCCCGGCCGAGGATCGCTCTAATATCGAAGCCGCACTTAATCAGGTGAAAACGGTTAAGGATAGCGATGATATTGAGGCGATCAAAAAAGCGCTTGAAAGTTTGCAGCAGGTCTCTCACAAATTGGCCGAAGCTATGTATGCCGAAAATGCGGCCGGTGCTGATGGTGGTGCGGGCGGCGGGGCGGAACCGGAAGCGGGCCCGGCTGGCGGCGCAGATGACGATGTCGTTGACGCCGATTTCGAAGAGGTTAAAGACGATAAATAGATTATAGGGGGTTGTCGGACGGTAAGAGTGTCCGACGGCTGATGGTTAAATGTTCCAGGTGCGGCGAAAAGTGAGAGCTTTGTCCGCACCTGGTTTTTTCGTTTCTGCTATTCATTACTTGTTATTCATCAGGAGTTTGCCGGCGTGGCTGAAAAAAGAGATTATTATGATGTGTTGCAGCTTAATCGTAACGCATCCGAAACCGAGATAAAGAAAGCTTATCGTAAAATGGCTTTTAAGTATCATCCGGATCAGAACTCCGGAGATCCTCAAGCTGAGGCCAAGTTTAAGGAACTATCTGAGGCTTACGGAGTTTTATCCGATGGGCAGAAACGGGCGCTTTACGACCAATATGGTCATGCCGGTTTGCAACAGCAAGGCGGAGGCGGTGCTGATTTTGGTGGTTTTGGCGATATTTTTGGTGATCTTTTCGGTGAAGTTTTCGGAGCTTCCGGCGGCCGGCGCCGTTCGGCCGGGCGGGCCGGCGAAAGTCTGCGCTATAATCTGGACATAGAGTTTGACGAGGCGGTTTTCGGGACTCAGGCTAAAATTAAAATCCCGCGCCATGTTACCTGTGATCTCTGTCAGGGAACCGGGCTTGAAGCCGGAGCCCAGCCGGAGATCTGCCCAACCTGTAAAGGGCAGGGTCAGGTGCGTTACCAGCAGGGTTTTTTCAGCGTCAGCCAGGCTTGTCCGACTTGTCGGGGAGAAGGCTCGATTATTAAAAATCCCTGTAAAAAATGTAATGGTTCCGGGCGCCTGCGTGAGGAGAAGAGTCTTTCCGTAAAAATTCCGGCCGGTGTCGAAACCGGAACCCGCCTCAAATTGATTGGTGAAGGCGGGGCCGGCAGCAAGGGCGGGCCTCCGGGTGATCTCTATGTGGTTATCCAGGTAAAAGAGCACCCTTTCTTTCATCGTCGGGGCGATGATATCTATTGCCAATTGCCGATCAGTTTTGCTCAGGCTGCACTTGGAGCTGATTTGGAAGTTGAAACTCTGGAGGAACGAGAGCAGGTTTCGGTCGCCGAAGGTGCTCAATCCGGAGATCTCCTTTATCTGCGCGGTAAAGGGGTTCCCCATCTTAACGGATATGGTCGCGGTGATCAAATTTTGGAGTTGGTGGTCATGACTCCGAAAAAGCTTAATCCCAGGCAGCGTGAACTTTTTGAAGAGCTGGCCAGTGAAGAGGGGGACGAGTCGACGCATGAGAATAAAAGTTTTTTTTCCAAAGTCAGAGATATGCTAGATTGATGGCACTGTAAAACGTTCATCTGCGCTGTGAGCGACAGCGAGGAAGTACTCTTGGGGTGCGGCGTTACGCAAAACCTTCGTCACTGCGGCGTACTTTATGTACGCCCCATTCCTCAGATTTCGCGTGCCTAGCATCTAAACATTTTATAGTACCATCAAAATTGATGGTATAGAAACGGTAATGTGTACGGTATTACTTGCTTTTAGGATGATTGAGGGTTGGCCGTTGCTGGTGGCCAATAATCGTGATGAATTTTTTCAGCGCCAAGCCCTTCCTCCCCGGGTCTATAGTTCGGGTAACGGTGATGGTCGACGCTGGCTGGCTTCCTGTGATTTGAGTGGTGGCGGTAGCTGGTGGGGTTATAACAATCGGGGCCTGATGGTCTGCTTGACCAATCGTTGGGTCGGGGATGAATATGAAGAGGGCTGTCGTTCGCGGGGACAGCTGGTGCTTGATCTTCTGGCTTATGATGACCTGGGCGGGGCTCGGGTCGGCCTGGTTGAACTTTGTGCCGAGGCCTCTTATAACCCTTTCAATTTAATTGTGGTCTCCCGGGAGAAGGGCTTTTTCTCTTCCAATTATTCTCAACTTCACTTTTCCCATTTGTTGCCGGGCTATCATTATCTTGGTAATGGTTTGCTTGACATCTGTATGAGTGTTAAAGCCCGGAGTGCCCGTCGGCTCTTTGCCGAGTTTTCCGAACCCGGTTTTTTTGGCTCGGCTTCCGGAAAAGAGAAGCTGGCACTGACCCTGGCTCATTTTCGGAAGGCGTTGCGAACCCCTTTCCCGCAGGATGATATTCCTCCTCAGGGTTTTAACGTGAGCTTTGATGGTTACGGTACAACCTCGTCCTGGTCTCTGGCCGTTTCGGAGAGGGAGGCGGCGGATTCGATTCTCCATTATTGTAACGCCAATCCACTGCATGAGAATTATCAAGATTACTCATTTCTGACCCATCTTTTATAGGAGTTTGGCAATTTCTCTTGCTTTTTTCTGTCGTCTTAACATATAAGCCGTGTTTGCTTTTTCCGGATGTTGTTTTTTAGAGATGGCTTTTGTTCAGTTAGTAGTGGTTAGGGTTTTGCTGATCACTGATTTAAGGTAGAGGTTTTATTAGATGTTACGAATGATGCGAAATAACGCCAAGTCCTGGGTCGTTAAATTTGTTTTTGGGGTAATTATCGTCGTTTTCTCATTTTGGGGAGTCGGCAGTATGAAAGCCAAGCAGATGACGGTGGCGGCTACGGTTAATGGTGAAACTATTGAGCGTAAAACCCTGGATAACTCATTTCGGGATCTCTGGCGTCGTTATCAAGAGCAGGCTCAGGGTAAATTTAATCCTGATGAAGCCCGGAGTCGGCAGATCAAGCAAGAAGCTCTCAATGGTTTGGTTGATCGTCGACTTCTACTTAATGAAGCCGCTCTTTTAGGATTGTCGGTTGGTGAAGATGAACTTCGTCAGAGGATCGCCTCGTTAGGTGCGTTTCAAAGAGATGGTCGTTTTGATCAGGAAGCTTATCGGCGGGCCTTAAGCTATAATCGCCTGACTCCGGCTCAGTTCGAGGCTGATTTTGAGGAAGATATTCTTATTGAAAAGGTTCGGGTCGTGATTGGTGATGGCGCCAAAATCGTGCCGGATGAGGTCGATATTCTCCTGCATCAACAGCGCGAGGAGATTGCGGTTGATCTTTTAAAACTGGTCCCGGCCGATTATCAGGCTTCGGTAGAGGTTGATGCGGCCGGCTTAGAGAAGTTTTTTGCGGAAAAAAGAGAGAGCTTTCGCATCCCCGAGCAACGCAAGATCGTAGCTCTGGTTATTGAACGTAACAAGTTGCTTAAAGATGTATTTGTCACTGATGCGCAAATCTCCGAATTTTACCAGGAAAATCTGGAAAAATATAAAGTCAAAGAGGAGATTAAGGCGCGTCATATTTTGATCAATGTGGCGGCTGATGCCACCCCGGAAGAGGTTGAAAAGGTCCGTGCTGAGATAGATGCGATTTTGGTTGAAGTGAAAGCCGGAGGAGATTTTGCCGAGCTTGCTAAAAAGTATTCACAGGGGCCCTCGAGTTCGATGGGGGGTGATCTCGGTTGGTTTGGTCGTGGTTCTATGGTCAAGCCTTTTGAAGAGGCTGCTTTTGCCTTAACCTCCGGCAGCGTCAGCGATCCGGTGCGCACCCAATTTGGTTTTCATCTGATAAAGAATGAAGAGTATCGGCCGGCTCGAACCAAGGATTTGGCTGAGGTTAAAGCCGGTATTGAGAAAAGTTTACGTTTCGATGCCTTTCCGGTGTTGCTTGAAAAGCGTATTGATGAGGTCGTTGCAGCGTTGGCTGCGGTTGATCAGGAAGCGTTTGCCGGACAGGGGCGTAAGCTTGGTTATCTGGTGGTAGAGACTGATTATTTTAAGCAGCAAGATGGTGTTATTCCCAATGTCGGCAGAGATCAGGCTCTACTGGCTGAAACCTTTAAGGTGGATGTCGGCAAGGCCGTTAAGGTGGTAAACCCTTCTCGTAATAGCTATTACTTTATGGTAACTGCGCAAAAAGAGAGTTATCTGCCTGAAATTGTTGAAGTTGAGAAAGAGGTCGAAAAAGCTTATCGTATAGAATTGGCAAAAACCAAAGTCAAACAGATTGGTGAAAAAATCTCTTCTTCTCTTGCCGGGGGGCAATCTCTTGATGAGGCGGCGTCCGGAATCGGGGCCAAACTGGTTGAGAGCGGCTTCTTTGTCCGCGGACGGGGAGCGATTCCCAAGCTGGGGAACGATCCTCAATTAAGTCGCCGGCTTTTTGCATTGGCGGACGGACAGACGACTTCCGCTTTGCAGTATCAAGAGAGTTTTTTCTTTGCTCGCTTAAAAGAGCGTCGTTTGGAGCTTGGTGTCGATGGAGAGAAGCTGAAAGATGATATTCGCCAACAGTTACTGCAGTATAAACGTTTTCGGATGATGGATGAGTTTGTTAAGGCTCTGCGCCAGGAGGCCGACATTAAGGTTATGGCCGGGGTTTTAGACTGAAAAAAAGATTGACAGGGTTAAAGGGCCATGCTATCTAGGCCGTCCGAAATCAAATAGATAGATTAGATGGGGCTGTAGCTCAGCTGGGAGAGCGCTTGTCTGGCAGACAAGAGGTCGACGGTTCGATCCCGTTCAGCTCCACCAATTATATTAAAGCAGGCACGAAGCGGATAACGCTGGTGCCTGCTTTTTGCTTTGCAGGTTTTGTGATTTTTCACTTTGCCTATCCATATATAAAGATTGGCACATAATGTGCTTTGACTGTTAATTCGGCTTGGTCACGAAATATTAATTAGAACCTGCTTGTGAACGTGATTCGGTTTTGACCGAAAGGATGTCCTGGCCGGTTTATTACTTTTTCAAAGGAGAGAGAGATGAGGATTATGAAAAACAAAACTAGTGCGGAAATCGGCAGTATCGAGGTTGCTGAACTGCTCGATGTAAGTCCTGATAATGTGAATTACATGGCCCGAAAAGGGATTTTGCCCGGTTATAAAGATAAAAAGTTCTGGCGTTTTAACAAGCGTGCTGTGGTGCGGTGGATCAAATCTCAGAAATTGGTGGAAGTATAATTTCTATGGGGTTTTCCAGCGAGAAATGTGGTGCGAGTTGTTTTGATGATTGAAGAAAATAATGTTTTAGTGGTGAATTCCAACTCTTTTTTTTGGTTAATTTTCGCCAGTTGACGTTAACTGCGGACAATTTTTTTTAGTTCACATGCTTACAGTTAACGTTAACTGCTTTTCGCCAGCTGACGTTAACTGTTTTTTTGTTGACAAAGCAGCGCTCTTGCTATATTGGGGTGGATGATTTCGGTATAAAACTGTTTTACATCCGTTTTTGTGCGGATATTGATCGTGGTGGCGATACTCTTTTGCCTGAAGGGAGCGCTCTTTGATCATTGTTCTTGGTACTCTAATTTTCAACTAACGAAAATGTTTGGTTGATGAGCAACCAAATTAGTTTATAGTGTAATAAGGAGAGAGGTAATTATGCAGCTGACGACCCCGTATGACAACATTCCGGTTGATCTGAATGGCCCGAATATGAAGGACTACGACGATGTTAAGAAAAACTTTAAATTCGATATCCCCGAATTTTTCAACTTCGGTTTTGATGTTGTTGATGAGTGGGCCAAGGATCGCACCAAGTTGGCTATGGTCTGGGCCAGTACTGACTTGAGCGATATTCGTAAGTACAGTTTTTTTGACATGCAATGTATGGGCAACAAGTTTGCCAATGTTTTGCGCAAGAAAGGCCTGAAAAAGGGCGATCGCGTTTTTGTCATGGTGCCCCGGATTGTTGAGTGGTATGCAGTGATGTTGGGTACCGCCAAGTTGGGTGTTGTGCCGATGCCGGCGCCAAACATTCTGACACCTCACGATTGTGAATACCGGGTGCAGCAGTCTGATGCGGTTGCGGCTATTATGTGGCATGAAAATGTCTCCAAGATTGACGAAGTTCGCAGTAAATGCCCGACCCTGAAAGATTTCATCTCTATTGGTGGAAATCAGGATGGTTGGGAAAGTTATGAGGGCTTGATGGATGAGGCTTCGGCTAAACTTTCTCGTGATGATGTTGAAGCGACCAAATCCAGCGATCAGCTTTTGATCTACTTTACTTCGGGAACAACTAAATTTCCGAAAATGGTTGCCCATACCCATGCCTCCTATGGAATAGGTCATATTGTTACGGCTAAATTCTGGCAGGATCTTAAACCGACTGATCTGCACTGGACGCTCTCCGATACGGGTTGGGCCAAAGCCGGTTGGGGGAAAATCTACGGTCAGTGGCAGATTGGTGCCGCAGTTATGGTTCACAATGCAGCAGGTCGTTTCGATGCTAAAACCCATCTCAAGATCATTGAGACCTGCGGGGTGACTACCTTCTGTGCGCCGCCGACCGCTTATCGGATGCTGATTCTCGAAGAGCTCTCCAATTATGACCTGACCGGTCTGCGCCACTCCCTGGCCGCCGGCGAGCCTTTGAATCCCGAGATCATCAAGGTTTGGAAAGAGGTTACCGGTACGACTATTTATGACGGCTTCGGTCAGACTGAGTCAGTCAATATGATCGCCAATTACCCCTGTATGGAGATCAAATTCGGTTCTATGGGTAAACCGACCCCGGGTTTTGATATTCATCTGATCGACGATGATGGTAATCCGGTAGCGGTCAATGAAGAGGGCCATATCGCGGTTAAGGTTAAGCCTGAAGCTCCGGTTGGTCTCTGTACCGAATACTGGCGTAATCCGGAAGCCACCAGTGAAGCGTTTGCCGGTGACTGGTATTATACCGGTGATAAGGCGACCGTTGATGAAGAGGGTTATTACTGGTTTGTCGGTCGTTCCGATGATGTGATCAAGGCCTCCGGTTATCGCATTGGACCATTTGAGGTTGAGAGTGCACTGCAGAGCCATCCCGCCGTCGCCGAGAGTGCCGTAGTTGGTTCACCCGATGAGCTTCGTGGGACTATCGTTAAAGCTTTCATCATTCTGGCTCCCGGTTTTGAAGGTTCGGATGAACTTATTAAAGAGATTCAGGATTATGTGAAAAAGGAGACCGCTCCTTACAAATACCCACGTGAGATTGAATTTTTGAAAGAGCTTCCGAAAACCGTATCCGGCAAGATTCGCCGGGTTGAACTACGGAAAATGGAAGAAGAGAAGAAAGCTTAAGTTAAGAACTTATTAAATATGGGGAGGCGCGAGCCTCCCCATATTTGTATCTTTAACAATTGTATACGAAAATTAGATTTCCAAGATAACATATGGAGGCGTAGGTGAACAAACCACAATTTAAAATTGGTAACATTACCATCGGCCAGCTTGTCGAAACGGTTGCCGATCAGTTTGGCGACAACCAGGCGCTGGTCTATCAAAAACAAGGGCTCGACTACTCTTATAAAGAGCTTAATACCGTCTGTAACAAAGTTGCCAAGGGTTTTATGGCCCTCGGAGTTGAGCGTGGCGACAATGTTGCAATCTGGGCCAACAACGTTCCGGAATGGGTTTATGCTCAGTTTGGCTTGCCGAAAATGGGCGCGGTTCTGGTGACTGTTAATACTGCCTACCGTAGTTTTGAACTTGAATACCTGATGAAGCAGTCCGATTCCACGACTTTGGTTCTGATTGGTGGAGTTCGGGATGCGGATGAGTATGTTAAAGTGATTAATGAAGTCTGCCCGGAGCTTAAAGATTCTAAACCGGGTGAGTTGAACAGTGCTAAACTGCCGAAACTGAAAAATGTTATCTATATCGGTGCAGAGAAGATTCCCGGAACCTTCAGTTGGGACGATGTCATCGCTTTGGGCGAAAAAATCAGCGACGCTGAGCTTGAAGCTCGCCATGCGACCTGTAAGCCCGATGATGTTGTCAACATGCAGTACACCTCCGGTACCACCGGATTTCCTAAAGGGGTTATGCTGACCCATACCAACCTTATTGGTAACGCCTTGAGTATGGCTGAATGCATGAATCTGACGGCAGCTGACAGTCTCTGTATTACAGTGCCCTTCTTTCACTGTTTTGGCTGTGTTATCGGTAATCTCTGCTCATTGGTCTCCGGTGCGACTATGGCTCCGGTTCTGGCTTTTGATCCGGTTGCCGTACTTGAGACTATTGAAGCTAATAAATGTACGGTTATCCACGGCGTGCCGACAATGTTTATTGCTGAACTGGAGGAGATGAAGAAGAAAAAATACGACACTTCTCATATCCGTACCGGGGTTATGGCCGGCGCTCCCTGCCCGATCGAGGTTATGAAACAGGTGGTTGAAGTTATGGGTGCCGACCAGATGACGATTGTCTATGGTCAGACCGAAGCTTCACCAGGCGTAACTCAGACTCGGGTCACCGATTCTCTTGATCTTAGAGTGACGACCGTGGGCCGGGCTCTGCCCAATGTCGAGGTCATGATTATTGATCCCGACAGCGGCAAAGAGTTGCCGCGCGGCGAGCAGGGCGAGCTGATAACCCGTGGTTATCATGTCATGAAAGGTTACTATAAGAATCCGAAAGCAACCGAGCAAACCGTCGACAGCGATGGCTGGCTCCATACCCGCGATCTGGCGACCATGGATGATGAAGGTAACTGCAAAATCACCGGTCGCATGGGTGATATGATTATTCGTGGCGGCGAGAACATCTATCCTCGCGAAATCGAAGAGTTCCTCTATACCAATGACCAGGTCAAGGATGTTCAGGTTGTCGGCGTTCCCAGTATCAAATATGGTGAAGAAGTTGTAGCTTATGTGCAGATGAAGCCGGGCGAAACTATGACCGAGGCGGACTTGAAAGCTTTCTGCAAAGGCAAGATTGCCTTCCATAAAACCCCGGCTTTCTTCATGTTTATTGATGAGTATCCGGTAACCGCCAGTGGTAAAATCCAGAAATATAAATTGCGCGATTTGGCCACTGAAACTCTGGGGCGTGAAGATGACGCCAAAGTAAAAACCGCGTAGTTCAATGCAATTTTTACCGGGAGATGGTGGCCCCGTCTCCCGGTCTTCGAGTTTTTTTCGTTGGTTAACTTTTTTAAGATAGTAAAAAAGGAGGTGTCGAGACTGAGAATAGAGATCTAACTCAAGGTTTTTTTGAAATCCTTGAAAAAATGGGGGTGCTAAGAGCTAACCCAGAAGTGACTTTGGAAGAGTTTTGGGCTAGCCTTTAGAGATGGACATTGCTTAAATGTAAATGATACGAAATACTATTTTATTTCTTTGAAAAGCTAATGTTTGATCATTCTGATGCTGCGCTTAACTGCTGGCAAAGTAAATTTTAATTGACTGTTTTTTAGGAGGAGAAAGTTGATGGGTGCTTATAAAAAGGAGTGTCTGTTTTCGTTGTTCAGCTTCTTGGTCGTAATCTTGCTGACCAACATTTACCCGCTGTTCTACATGTTTCCGGGTCTTACTAAAGGTTATATAATGGGTTTCCCGACTCACTACTTCCTGGCCATGTTCATCGGCTGGATTGTTCTGTTTTTCTTTTACTGGTTCTATATGAACGTCAGTGAAAATATTGACCGTGAGATTGAAGCTAGTTCTGCCGGAGGTGAAAAATGAAACGTTTGATTCTTGCCGTTCTGGCTCTGCTCTGCTCACCGGCTCTGGTTCTAGCCGCCGAAGAGGCTGCTAAGTACAAGTTTGAGCCGACAAAGTCGATCTCTACTTTCGGTATGATCTACACTGTATTGATGGTTGTGACTTTTCTTTATGTTGGTTACCTCTCGCAGAAGAAAACCACGACTTCGGACGACTACTATACCGCCGGTCGCGGTATCGGGGCGCTCTCGAATGGTCTCGCCATGACCTCCAACTTCCTCAGTCTGGCGACCTTTCTCGGCTTTACCGCACTGATCTGGAAACTCCAGTATCTTCTGGTGGCCTTTGTCATGGCCTGGCTGGGTGGTTTTGTTATGATCTCGATCTCAGTTGCCCCGAGTCTCAGACGTTGGGGTAAGTTTACCAGTATGCAGTTCATTGGTGAGCGCTATGGAGTGGCTGCCAAGATCATCTCGGTTCTTTGTATGATCCTCCTGGCTCAGCTCTACCTGATTGGTCAGATGAAGGGTGTTGGTAATATCTTTCAGGTTATGTTTCACTGGAATTATACAACTGGTCTCATCGTCGGTGGCCTCGTCGTTACTACTTATGTTACTATCGGTGGAATGTATGGGCTCTCCTATAATCAGACTCTGCAGAGTATCATTCTCCAGTTTGCACTGATTTTTCCGACCATCATTATTCTGATGAAACTTGGTGCCGGCGGCGGCAGTATCTTCCCGCCTTTTGGTTACTCCAAACTGGTTCCGACGATGTTGGCTGAACTGCCGACCTACTTTGATCCGTTTACTACGGTGATGGGTAAGCTTCCGCTGAGTTTTAAGTATTATACCGCAATTTTTCTGAGTTTGGGTTTTGGTACTATCGGTCTGCCCCATGTCGCCATGCGTTATTTTACGGCCCCATCAGTTCGTGAAGGTAAAAAAGCTACAATGTGGGCTATCTTTTTTATCGGTTTAGTTTTTCTGACCACGTTTGCGATCGGTTTTGCCGCCAAGCTCTATACGGTTCAGGAAATCGTTGGGGTGCAGGGACTTACTCTCAATCCCAAAGATGCTGACATTCTCGTTGTTATCATGAGTCAGGCCTTTACCCCGTCCTGGATTGGCGCGTTGCCGATCGCCGGGGCCATGGCTGCCGGTCTCTCGACAATTGCCGGTCTCCTGATGGTTATCGGTACCGGTATCGGACATGACATCTACACGACAATTAATCCGAATGCATCCGATGCCAAGAAGATGAAAATGGGTCTTACTTTCACCGGTATCGGTGGTCTTGCAACTATCGGCCTGGCTTTGAATCCGCCGCAATTTTTGCTGACCAGCGTTATCTGGGCCTTCGTTGTTGCTGCCTCAACCTTTACCCCGGTTCTGATCCTGGGTATCTGGTGGAAGGGTGCCAATAAGGTTGGTGCCAATCTCGGTATGATCGTTGGTGCGGTTTTATCGATTACGTTGTGGTGGACCAAAGGTAAACTCTTTGGCATTCAGTTCATCAACATGGGCCCTCTGGGTTATTTGATGGGTGGTATCTTCAGCGCTTCCGCGGCCTGGTTTGTAACGGTTGTTGCCAGCCTGGTTACCGGTGGTGAGAAGGATGAAGAGATCCTCCGCGTCGTCGATAAAATTCACGGCTGGAATGACTACAGTACTGAGCGTTACTCCGGTAACACCTTTGCGATCTGTTGTGCGCTTGTTGCTCTTGGTTTGATGATCTGGTCTTCGATGCCGGTCTAGATCAGCTTTTTACATCATGCATTAAATAAGACAGGGGGGATTTCAATCCCCCCTGTCTTTTCATTTGCAGCTGTGATATATTTAAAATCTATTGGGGATCAACCCCGGTTTTCGTGTCTTAAAATTAAGTTTCAGGTTTTAATTTATGCTCTTAACTGATCTTTTCCTTCTCCGTGATACCCCGTATCGCTTTGCCGGAGAGAGCTCGCGCTCGCCGCTGTGGATGCCCTTTATGCTGATTAGCATGGGCTCTCTCTATGGTTTTTTGGTGGCCTTTTTTCAAAAAACTGTCGGAGGCGAGATTCATGGCTATGCGTTAGATCAGATCTCAAATACCATTCTCTTTGGCGGCAATATAGTCTCTGGGGTACTGATTGCACTCTTTTTCCATGGTGGTACGACATTGCTGGTCTGGCTTATGGCTCGCGGTGTCGGGGGGCCGGGTTACCTTGCTTTGCTCTACCGAACCTCCGCTTTTCTGCTGCCGCTGACATTTCCAGCCCTTCCCTATCTGGCTGCCAAGAGCGTTTTGCCGGAGGGAGACCCGAACCAGCTTTTGCCATATAGCTGGCTCTATGCACCTCTTGCGGTTTATTCCCTTATTTCACTTGTCGTCGGACTTTTTCATATGTTTCGTGTGACTCAGCAAGTCACACTACTGCGCTGTGCTATTGCCGTATTTCTTCTGATTTTTTTCTCGGTCGGAGTTCTAATGATTTAATATTTTTTTTGCAGATTGGCGAAAGGTTTACTCTTCGGTTTTTCTGTGATTTTTTTGTCGTCGTCCAAAGAGGGCGATTCTGCCGTACTTTTCGTTGCTCTTCTCAAGTAAAACCGAAAAATCAGCCTCTCCCATAATCTCCAGCCAGCGTTGGCGCCCTCCATCTCGATCAGAAAGTAGTAGATAGTCATAATTGGCAGCAAGAATAGAGTCGAGTTTAAGCTCACTGACATTTAGTATGGTGCAATGTTGCCAGGGTGGAGAGACAATATTTTTGTTCAGATGGGCGTAGAAATGGGTGAACAGGACTTTTTTGGAAGTGCTGCAAAGTTTGATTTCCCGGTTTTCGGGATGCATTTTGGCTAAAGTCAGCCCAACCTCCTTAAAAGGCAAAGCGCGATTGCCTTTGCTGCTTTTTAAAATAGAAGGGAGGGCAAAAACGAGCACAATTAAGCAAAGTCCAAAGTAGTTAACAGCTTTAGAGTTAGAGGGACGATTCTGCCAAACTGAAAATAATTTATTAAAACCATAGCCGGAAAAAACCAGCGTCGGAAAGTAGATTAGGGCAACGAACCTTTCGCTACTGTACCAGTTCAGTAATATCTGGATATAAATAATGGTTGTGCCGCTTAAAATTAAGAGCAATAGGAAAATCATTGATCGTCTTTGGGTCGAGCCTGTTTTCGGTGGCGAAGTTCGACCTTTTATGAGGCCGAAGATAGTAAACGGAAAAAATAAAATTCCGAAGGTTTCAATCAGTGAATGGTTGGTAGCGCCCAGAGCCAAAAACCAGAGCAGATCGCGGGCTTCGTCAAAAAAATAGGGGGCCACACCAAATGGTGGTTTACTTTCAAGATTGTGCAGGGCGTTTCGCAGACTCTGGAAACGATTTATGGCCGCTAGCAGGCGTTCGCTAAAACCTTGAGAAAGCACCTCAAGAAGGTTAATTGTTGAAGAGTTGTGGCTGCTGAGGGTCATCAACCCTCCTGAAAAAATCAAAATCAACAGAAGCGGGAGAAAATAGGCTGCCAGGTAGCGGCTCTTGCGGTTGTGAGAATCAAATAGTAACCAACCAGCCCCCAGAATCAGGGGCAACAAACCTTCGATGCGACTCCAGGCGGCCATGAGGAAGGCCATAGAAGTGATTATCAAAAGATAGCAGGGCGGTTTTTTCATCTTCAGGAAACGGCTAAATCCCCAGAGGCCGAGCACCATAAAGAACCAGAATTGTGGCCCCCGGATAATTTTATGTCCAAGTTCGACAAAAACTGGTGAGACTGCATAGAGGAAGACAATTGCAATTGCGGTTCGGTGGGGCCAGAAGACGCGGTTAAGAAAATAGAGCGGAATAATTGTCAGGAGGCTGAAAAATAGAGATATTACTTGTCCGGCTATGACCCAGTCTGCAACAACGTGATAGATTCCGGTGATCATCAATGCCAGGTTGGTGGGATAGGGGTAAGCAGTGAAATATTGCTCGGTCTGTTGCAGGTAAAAAGCTTTGGCTTGCAGGATATAGGCAATGGCGTCCGGGTTAATCAATGGTGTTCTGAAACATGAAATAAGACGCAGGGCAGCCGCAAGTAATAGGAGCAGGCCTAAATGAATGAGCCACTCCCGCTTGCCGGAGTCCTTGTTAGTTGGTGAGTTCGTTTTTTCAGGCATGGAATAATTCGTCTCAGCAAATTTTTAACCGGACAGTGCGGTTAATTAGCAGGTGTAGCCCTGTAAAAAAGTGACGCATCTCTTTTCCGACCAATACAGATGGTTACGATTAAATGTGACAAAGCCGACATGGCCGCCATGCTTCGGGCTCTCGAGAGCGGTTTGGGGGTTGGCGTCACTTTCACTGAAAGGGTAACAGGCCTGAGCCAGAAACGGGTCGTCTAAAGCGCTGACCAGCAGGGTTGGTACGCGGATATCTTTGATAAATTGTTTAGAGCTGCATTGTCTCCAGTAATCTTCGGCATCAACAAAACCGTGCAGTGGTGCCGTGTAGCGGTTGTCAAAATCATAAAAATTTTTAATTTTTGCGTAGTCGTGATCATCAAAGAGATCGGGAAAGGCCGCTTTCTTGGCTCTTATCTTTTCGTGGAGAAGACGGAGAAAGCGTTTCATATAGATCTGGTTGGCCGGTTTGCCAATTTGTTCACTGCCCGCCTTGAGATCGCAGGGTACTGAAAAAACAACACATTTTTTTATGCGTTGGTCAATAGTATTCTCTTTACGGCCCAGATAGATTAGAGAAATGTTGCCCCCCATACTGAAGCCAATGAGGTTGATCTCCCGGTACTCGTAGTGTTGGAAAACATGTTCGATAACCGTTTCCAGATCTTTGTAAGAACCGCTATGGTAGAGTTTCGGCTGACGGTTGATGGTGCCCCCGCAACCGCGAAAATTCCAGGCCAGAGCGTCAAAACCGGCATCGGTTACAGCTTTTACCATGCCTTTAACATAAGCCCTTGAACTATTACCTTCCAGGCCATGTGAAATGATGGTAAGCTTGTCGGATTTTACAGACATCCAGTCGAGATCAAGAAAGTCGTCATCGGGGGTAGTAATGCGCTCTCTTCTATAGTTTACCCCGCCCACCTTGCGAAAGATGGTGGGGTAAATAGATTGCCGGTGGCCGTTACGAAAAAATAGGGGTGCTTGATAGTCTGACATGGCCTCATCTACTATCATGAAATGCCATCTTTTTCAATTAATTACCTATCGTTGGGTGAGAAAGGAGTGAAAGTGACCTGTAAACCGATAATCGTTGTCAGTCGCTGTCTGGGCTTTGCCGTTTGCCGCTGGAATGGAGCAACGATTGAAAATAGCTTGGTCAAGGATTTGGGCAAGTCTGTAGAATTTATAACTGTTTGTCCCGAATACGAAATCGGTCTCGGTGTGCCGCGCCCACCGATTCTTATGGTGCAAAGAGATAGTGGTCTGGCTCTGGTGCAACCGGCGACCGGGGTTGATCTGACTGGTCGGATGGTTGCTTTTTCGAGAAATTTCCTCGATTCACTCGATCGGGTTGATGGTTTTCTTCTGAAACGTAAATCTCCATCCTGTGGAGTTGTCAACGTCCCGATTTTCGCCGATCCGGATGCCGAACAACCAATTGAAAAAGGCCCGGGATTTTTTG
>JAYEGS010000305.1:0-1882 GCA_034659215.1 Pseudomonadota bacterium
GAATAAAATCTTGACCTGAGCGGCAAAGCCGTCATCAAGGTCGGCATCCCAAAAGAGAAGTTGAAAAGGAATCATCGGCAAAGGATAAAAAACGGCCGCGATTTCAGCATTACTTTCAAGCTCGGGAAAATCAGCTTTAAGAACCTGCAAAGCTTGGCGCAAAAGTTCCGGCTGCCCGCTATAGGCTGCCGCAATCTTCTCTTCACAACCGCTGAGAAAAACTTTGCGCTTAGCCAGAGAGCCGGGCAGACTCTCCATCGGCACCCAGTTACCGGTCAAGGGCCGTCCCCCGGCTTCCGCGACATAGTTGTAGAGCAGAATATGCTCCCAGAGGTCATGTTCACCCTCATCAAGAGGTTCAACCTGCTCTTTATCAACCCGATAGAGACGTTCAAGGAGATTTACAACCAGATAATCACCAGCATCATCTTCGACAAATTGCGCCCCGATCTTTTTCGCAACTGTGGAAAAATCGTACTCTTTGATCTTCCCCTGAACAAATTTACGGGCCGAAAAAAGATGGTCGGGATAAGCACTATCCTCGCCTTGAGAGATTAAGGATCGCTTGACAAAAGCCAAGTCTTCAGGCCGCCAATAGGGACATTTTGCGGGATCCTCACCCTCTCGCAGAACATACGTTGCAAAAGCCATACAGGTCGGATGTCCACACTCTTTGCAGTTGGTTCGCGGCAACATCTTAACCAAATCGAGAATTTGCAGCAGACGTTTTTTTTCAACCATAGGAACTCTCAATTAGCCGCTCAGCTACGAATGCCCGGGCCTGAGGTGTAAGAGACAGCACCTCTGTTATAATTTTATCTGCTGTAATAACCATGTCATAATAATACCGTTTTCAATATCTATCGACAAACTCTTTTGGAGACATAATGTGAATATCTATATATTTCTTGATGTTTTTCAGGTGCTTGTCTCCTGAAATAATTATTTTGCTGTCAAGGGCAACGGCGCATTCTATAAACTTATTATCGTCTGGATCGTCTTCTACAATATTTAAGGAGGGTGTTGTGGCTGTAAAAATTGAATTGTAACTTTCTGCAAATAGCTTTGTTAATTTTTGTATTTCTTTTTTATCTTTCAAACCAACCCTATTGAGTACCTCAATGTACTCTTCAACTATTTCTTGAGATAAGCATAAGGCAAGTTTTCCATTTTTCCAATATTCAATAATCTCACGCGGAATGCCGCCAAAAAAGGAAGAAATAAATACATTTGTGTCAATGACTACCTTAAGCATTATTTTGACCGCACTTGTTTTATTGCTTTCTCGATGTCAGCTTCAGAAATATTATTTTGAGCGAAGTTTTTTCCGATTGTATCCCAAAGGTTATCAATATAGGTTCCCATGTCCCTTTCTTGGGTGTATTTTTCAAGCAACTCACGCACTATTTGACTTAAATTTTTGCCCTCAGCTTTGGCAAGTTGGCTGACCTTCTTCTTTAAGGATGATTCGACTCGAATAATCATTTGAGTTGCCATAGCCCAACCTCTTTATAAAATAATGTTGTTTCATAGGTAATCTTACAATTATGACAATATTACCCACCTGCTTCGATGTATATACAACTTATACGACGCGCAGTAAAATGTCAACGAAGAAAAAGAAAGATGCTTTTGAGCTGGCAAAAGAAGTCGCTACAAAAACCGGGATATTAAAAGATTTGCATGAACCGGACTCACCTGAGATCTTTTCAAAATATGAAAATGTCCAGGAATTATTGAACGGGATAAGGGAATTCACTTCAGCTAATACAAGTGAAGAAATTGAAAATTCCGGACTGGCAGAATATTTACAGGAAGTATCCCTATATACTGACCAGGACACTGAAACAGAGGAAGATAAAGAGAAAGTAACTTTAATGAC
>JAYEGS010000306.1:0-9703 GCA_034659215.1 Pseudomonadota bacterium
TATTTAGGGGTGATGTCATCTTATTTATAGATTCGGAGGTAAATGTTTGAATTCCTGATTTGGGCTAAAAAAATGCCCACCGCATCTACCATAAGCGGTGCCTGAATGCAACCGTCAATAATTTATGAATTTTGAGGAAACATCTTTTTTGCTTGCGACTTATTTTTATAGAAGATGGGCGAGATTATGTCTTTTCTGGTCATCATATTGGAGTTGAATAGTTTTACCGACTTGGTTTTGGGTCGTCAAGGCCATAATTGTCTCGAAGTCAGTGTTGGAATTAGCGATAAATCTGAGACCTTTCTCGGTTTTACCATAGATAACAGAGTAGTCGGGCGTGCCATCTTTTTTATAAATAACGGTGTAGGTTTCAATGCATCCTTTGCCCGTTACTTTTTCTGCAATTGGTACTGGTTGGCTACCTGTCAGAGGTGCTTTTGCATCATCCAGGTCATGTTGTCTGAGGTCTGTTTCTGCCGGGGTAGCGCTGTAGATTCCGGCCGCGTGTTTGTGCATAAACCATCCTAAGGCCGTAACCAGGCCATTATTAATTTCCCCTTTAGCAATCATCTCGACCATGGTGGCTACGGCATGTAAACTGTAGTTGTTGCCGGGGCCACCAAAAAATCCCAAGCCTCCGGTGACGGTAAATGGACGCTTGTCATTTTGTTCCAGTCCCAACATCTTTAAGGCCATACCTACGGCACAGGGAAAACAGCTATAGAGATCGAAAGCTTCAATTTCATCAAGGCTAAAAGCGGAGCGCAGCAGAGCCTTATCAACGGCTGCCTTAAGCGGTGGGCTTGATGTGAAACTCGATTTTTCAATCAGGAAGCGTTGACGGTCTTTGGCATGGCCACCGCCGATAAAATAGACCGGGCGGTTTTCTTTTTGGCGAAACTTCCGGTTTTGGCGGAACTTATGGGATCTCTCTTCGCTCATGAGAATAATCGCGGCCCCAAGGTCAACTGTAACAAACGGGTTCATCAGTTTGCGGTAGGGAAAGGCAACCATCCGGTTGAATGGGGTTTTAGAGGTTATCTCCGTGGCCGTATATATTTTTTTTGACCAGGCATTAGGGTGATTTGCCGCGATCCGACTGTGTTGTGACCAGAGTTTTCCGAGCTTCATCAAATATGTATTCAGTTCGAGGCCGGATTCCGCCCAGAGCGCAGTTTCAAAGAGGGGGAAACCCTGGACGGGTTGGGTTATGCCATGGCGAAGCTCAAGCTCAGTGGCGCCGATACTATCGTCGCCTTGATAATCTTCAGGTAACCCTTGGAAAAGGGCGTTATCCGGTTTTATTGGGTTTTTAGTTCTTGGGTAATCTGCCCCCAGCCGCTGACAACGATTCTCTTATGCATCCGAAATTCCCTCTTCAGTTAATTGCTCAGGGAAATTTCTTGCCCTTTGTGCGTAATTTATAAGATAGCGTAAAATGTTTTTCAATTTTCTACATTATCATAAACCAACCGATACAAGCCACACGTAATACTAGATATCGTACTTTTTTGTCGTGCCGGCGACCGCCGGGATGCCGTATTCTTGCATGATTTCAAGTAAATGAAGAATATTTTCTTCCCAGATACTTCGTTCCGGAGGGGTAAAGTCAGCCATCGGATAAGTCATGCCCAAAGCTTCATATTTATCGAGCCCTAATTCACGATAGGGGAGGAGTTGCACCTGTTTGACCTGGTTTCCCAAGTGAGTTGCGATAAACTGAGCCGTTGCTCTGAGGTTGTCTTCGGAGTTATTGTGTTCGGCTACAACCGGTACCCGGATCACCAGGGGCAGGCCCATGTCGGCGGTTTTCATGATATTTCTGAGTATTCGCGTATTTCCGACTCCGGTCAGGGTTTTGTGGACGTCAGAGTCCATATGTTTGATGTCGGTAATCACCAGATCAACCTGAGGATAGATAATATCCAACAAGTTCGGATCGCAGTGCAGGGCCGACTCGACACAGGTGTTGATACCTTCTGATTTACATGCTTCAAGAAGTTCACGGGCAAAGGCGGTCTGGAGGAAAACCTCGCCGCCGGAAAGGGTGATGCCGCCGCCTGATTTTTCGTAAAATTCTCGATCGGCCCGGACAACTTCAAGAACCTCGGAGACCGACATCTCTCGGCCCCAGACTTTCAAGGTTCCCTGTGACGGGCACTCTTCTGCACAACGCAGGCAACTTGTGCAAACGTTTCGATTGATGTGATCGATCCGGTTATCTTTAATAACCAGTGCCCCCTCTTCAGCTTTGGGGCAGACTCGTAAACACAACCCACATTTGTCTATACCGATGCAACGTTTGGAATAGACCCCGACCTGAGGTTTGGATTTTAAGCCCTCCGGATTACTGCACCATAAACAGCGCAATGGACATCCTTTGAGAAAGACATTGGTTCTGATTCCCGGCCCGTCATGAACCGTAAATTTCTGAATGTCAAAAACGACCCCGGAATTTCCAGTTTTTTTCATAATGTATTACCTGGAGGCACTTTTATAATACAAAAATGGGATCAAAGCCGGTCGGTAACGGCTCGCTTTGATCCCATTTTTCGCTGAAAGTTAATCGAATGAGAGTTCAGTCCTGTCCATAATATCGAGTTTTGTCGGTACGCTTAAGTCATTAAAAAAGGCGCTGTAGCCAGCCACCCGGACGAGTAGATTTTCGTGCTCGGCAGGGTTCTCATAGGCGTCTTCCAGGGTCTCTTTGCTTAAGATATTAAATTGACAGTGTAATCCTCCCATTGAAAAGTAGCTGTCGACCATATCGATAAAATTGTCGCGACCGGAATCACCGGATACCGATGTCGGTGAATATTTCATGTTCAACAGGGTTCCGTTGCCCATACGCTCATGATCAAGTTTGCAGACCGATTTAAGCATCGCCGTCGGGCCTTGAACATCATGTGAACCCGCTTTATTGTGAACCGCGCCGCAGTTATCGGAAATTGGTTCCTGGGCCTTGCGGCCATCCGGAGAAGCCCAGAGGATAAGTCCGAGACCAACATTAGCCGTGACTGAGTAGACTCCGGGCAGAAATACACCGCCATGGGCCGTGGGCCGGTTTTCGACATGCTTGCAATAGGTGTCAGAGCCAAAAACTGCCAATTCATCGGCGTAGGCATCGTCGTTACCGTAATGGTGGACTTTCTCAGAATTAACCAGTGCGTGGAGCCATTCATAGCCTTCCCAGTTACTGAGCAAAGCGGTTAAGAACTCTTTTCCGGTAACCTTTTTTTCATCAAATACTAGTTGTTTGATCGCCGCAAGGCCATCGGCAACCGTGCCCACGCCGACCGCCTGTGGGCCGGAATAATTGTAGATTGCGCCACCGGCGGAGACATCGATACCTTTTTCGGTGCACCCTTCGATCAAAAGTGAGAGGCCCGGCAGCGGTCTGCGGCGTTGATGGGCTATGTCCGTAGCATTAATGGCTCCGACCATCAGATCACACATATATTGCATTTGTCTGTCGTAGGCAGCTTTTACTTCATCAAATGAAGAAAATTCAGCCAGGCTGCCGGTTTCCAGTCCCAGCCGTTTTCCCTGAGCCGCACAGATACTGTAGCGTGGACAGAGATCTTTGCCGACACTTTCACATTCGAAACAGCGACCATTATTTAAGGCGAGTTCCAAGATCTTGGGCATACTGAAATAGGCGGCATCATGCCAGCCATACTCTTTGCCCGGGGCGTCGATTTCGACGCAACCGACGACGCCGTAGTTCTTTGCATCTTCTAAAGAGCGGCCATATCTCGCCATCGACGGAATACACACTTCATCGTTAAAAAGTTTCGGGCGTCCGAAACCCACCCGGATGGCGTTGGCACATTTTATTTTGAAGTTTCTCGGCGTATTTTTGTGCCAGCGTACGGCCAACCAAGGCTCACCCAAGCGGGTATGGACAATGGCATCTACCATCATGTAACTGAGATCGTTGGTCGCGTCACTGCCATCCGGCTGGCTGCCGCCTATTGTAATGGTAGTGCCGCCCATGCCGTGACCACCATTGACCGCAACTGTTCCCCAGTCACGAAGTTTGCACATCTCAGCCCATTTCAGAAACAGGGACTCAAGCATCTCTTGTTGCCACTCTTTAGCGACGCCATTTTCCAGATCTTTTTTGTAGAAAGGGTAGAGATCCTGATCCATCCGGCCATAGGAAACCGAGTGACCATTACTCTCGATCATAACCAGATTGTACGTGAACTGCATAAGTTGGGCGGCCTCCCAAAGTGAACGTGGGACCCCGGTGGCGATATGTGAGCAGATTTCGGCTATTTTAACCAGCTCTTTCCGGCGTTCTCCAGTTGCACCTTTGGCTTCATTCATAGCCAGTCGGGCGTAACGGTTACAATATTCTATCATGCCATCAATCACAATCAGTTGAGACTGATAGAATTCGCGTTTTTTGATATCATCAGGCAAACTATTGTCGCATGCATCATATTTTTGCTGGATTTTTTCCTGCAGACCACCATAGCCCAAGTTCAAGACTTCCTTGAAATTCGGGTGGGTATGACCAATCCCCCCGTGCAGATAGAGTTGCAGGGAAAAAACGGCTTTGCCCAGATGCGTGGCTTTGATCTGGTCTTCAGTAAACAGTGATATAGCCTCATCTTCGACCGTCTTGCCGTTCCAGAAATCACCAATTTCCAGAAGTTCTTTTTCGGTCTCTTCAGAAGTTGCGTGCGCTGTATAGGGGCGATCTTTAAAAGGGTTATCTTTTAATTCCTGCTGAACCCAGCCGAAGGAGAATTCAGGGTATACCGGCGCGGCTTTGGCGGGGGCGCCGATCTCTCCGACTATCAACTCATCAGGATAGATGCGAATCGTTACGTTTTTTAAAATATGGGCTAACGCGCTCGCCGATTTAAGTTGCTGACTTAATCCGGCGTATTTTTTATAAGCTTGAGTCAAGAGCGCGGCCCGCTCATGATCCACCGACCATTTAGTTTCTCGCCATCTTTTTAAAATCTGGTTGGTTCTGGAAAAAGGAGACGGGTTTTCGACTCCGGAGACCCCGATGCCCCACTCTTTGTTAATCGGAATAACCCCAATGGCGTCTAATTCATTTAAGTTTGCTGAGTTGCTGCTTTGCATGATGAGCCTCCCTTACATGTTAAAGAAACAGTGTTACCTTAACATGTATAACATAATTTTTATGATGTCAAGTTAATTTGATCTGATCGGAAAATAAGTGATGCTGGTTTTCGGGCAGTCTTCTGAAACTGACCGGCTGATTGATACTTGCAAAGGCTAAGAAAAAAGGTTAGGGTTGTTGAGGTTTTAGATGTGTCTGTTCTCAATTAAAATGAAGCGTCCAAAGAGTATTGAAGGGAGAGATGTTCTATGAAGATTCTGTTTGCAGCTCCAGAAAATGCATGGGGCGGATTTATTGGGTTGCTTCGGGCCGAAATTCCAGAGCACCAATGCGAAGCCACCGGAGGTTTTAACGTAGACAACCTTAAAGGCGTTGATGTGCTGATTCCTACCATGTGCCGTATAACCGATGATATGCTCGCCCAAAGTGATAGATTACAATTGATTCAACAGTGCGGTTCGGGTCTTGAAGGAGTGGATATCGAAGCGGCCCGGAAGCGAAACATTATGGTTGCCAATGTGCCGACGGATATTTCCGGCAATGCTGATTCGGTGGCCGAATTGGGAATCTATTTTATGATCGGTCTTTCACGGAATGTTCATCAGTTGGCTAAAAGTCTTAGGGAGCAACGTATGGGGGAACCCATGGGAAGAGCCCTTAGCGGCCAGACCATCGGCATTGTCGGCCTCGGCGGAATCGGCCGGGCTTTGATCAAACGGTTAAAGCCTTTTGGTGTCCGCTTGATCGGCATAAAACGGAACGACCCGGAAAAGGCCAAAAATGAATTGGGGTTGGAATGGGTTGGTGAATCAGGGGATTTAAAAGAGCTCCTGGCAAGATCAGACCATGTGGTGCTCGCTCTCCCGGTGACTGCCGAAAGTAAAAATATTATCGATGCTGAGGCCTTATCGGCAATGAAAAAAGAGGCCTTTTTGATCAATCTGTCAAGAGGCGGCCTGGTCGATCATGATGCCCTTAGAGATGCACTTGCTTCCGGTAAAATTGCCGGGGCCGGTCTTGATGTTTTTTGGGAAGAACCGCCGGATCCCAATGATCTGATTTTTAAGTATAATATTATGGCTACACCGCATATTGCCGGTTCCACGGATGTCTCCATGCGCGGCATTGTCAAAGGCGTTGCGGAGAACATCCGTCGGGTTGCAACCGGTCGCTTACCACTCTATCTTAATAACGGCTGACAGGCAGCCGTTATTAAGAATTTTGCAAAAAACTCATATTTTTGAGGTTTACTGATGCCCAAAGCTTCACGGACTCCGGAAGAGGTTGAACTTGTCAGGCAGGCGATACTGGATGCCGCCCTGAAACTCATTGTCGAAGATGGCTACGAAGGCTTTTCCATGCGTAAGCTGGGTCGGCTTATGGGAATGACGGCAAAAACCGTTTACAACTATTTTCTTAACAAAGACGAAATTTACCTTCGTGTCCTGGCGTCAGGTTTTGAGCTGCTCTACACAGACCTTCTTTCCAGCTATCAAGCCCATGAAGACCCGTGGCAAAAATTGCTGGCGATGGTTCGGGCTTATATTGAATTCGGAACCAACAGGCCAAATTACTATGATATCATGCTGACTTGGTATGTGCCGAAATACAATGATTTCATAGATACCGATTTAGAGCCGCTGGCCGCTGCAGAGTTGCAAGCGGCCAGGAAAAACAGCCTTCTTTTCATCAAGACTATTACTGAATTGGGCAACCGATACGGTCATCTCGATCCGGCCAATGCCCGCCAAGATTTTATCGAATTGCTTGTCGGGTTGCACGGCACGGTCTCATTGTATAACAATACCATATTAAGCTATGTACATGAGCACCCGGAGGAGATTCTGACTACTCTAAAGTCATCTTTAGTGGCCAGATTTGAGCCAAAGCTAAAGATCACTAAAGTCGAATAGGATAAAGCGATTAGAAGTGATGCTTTACCGGATCTCTTCCATGAAACCTGGCTTAATATTTACGCTAACATCCCCCCATCGCAGACAATTGTAGCACCGGTTGTAAATGAGGCTGCGTCAGAGACCAGGTAGAGCACCGTCCCGGCCATCTCTTCGGGGGTTGCATAGCGACCCATGGGGATCTGGGCCAAGGCATAATTGAGAATCTTGTCCGATGAGATGATGGCGCTGGCAAACTTAGTATCGGTCAGCCCCGGCAACAGGGCATTGACCCGGATTCCTTTGGGAGCCAATTCCCGGGCCAGGGTCTGGGTCATGTTGACCAGAGCCGCTTTGGTGGCAGAGTAAACCCCTTGAAGCATTCCGGGTTTTAAGGCATTGACCGACGCGACATTGACGATAGCCCCTCGGTTTTTCATCAAGGGAACCGCATATTTGATCATGAAAAACGGCCCTTTAATGTTGACATCCAGGGTTTTGTTCCAGATCTCTTCATCGGCTGTAATCATCTCGCCAAAATGGGGGTTGGTGGCGGCATTGTTGACCAGGATGTCCAGAGTTCCGTACTTTTCCACTATTTTTTCATACAAGGTCTTGATCTGATCCGGGTGCCCGGTGTGGCAGGTCATGGCCTCAGCTTTTAGACCCATCTCCCGGATTCCAGCCGCTGCCGCTTCCAGGCTTTCGGCCTTTCGGCTCACCAGGATACATTGGGCCCCGTATTGGGCCAGCTTTTGTGCAACCGCCAAACCGATTCCCCGGCTGGCACCTGTTATAACTGCAGTTTTTCCTTCCAGATTAAAATCTTTCATCTCTACTCTCCTCTATATGAAATTTACAAATCAGATGATTTGATGACTTTAAGGGCGGCTTTTTCAAGCGCGATGACCACGAAAATTAGTGAGGCAAAGCGCTTGTTGTCCGTGATTTTGTGAAAATAGCGGTAATAAATCTGTTGGGCAATGACCGCTAACCGGAACAGGCCAAAGGCGTAATAAAAGTCAAACTGCTTAGTACTGCGGCCGGTTCGTTTTTCGTAATGATTAAGGATCTCTTGCCGGGTCAGGGCACCCGGCATGTTGGTGGGCATGGTTCGTATCATCAGCATCTCATCGGCGTCATTTTCTTCAACCCAGTAGGCCAGTGAGTTGCCGAGGTCCATCAACGGATCACCGTAGGTCGTCATTTCCCAGTCAAGAACTCCAATGATTTTCTCCGGCTGATCGGGATCCAGAATAACATTGTCAAACTTGTAATCATTATGGACAATAGTAGGATGGTCGGTATCCGGTGGCATTCTATCCTTAAGCCAGGCCATAAGGGTTTTACAATCCGGAGCATCATCGGTTTTTGCCTTGCGGTAGCGCATGCTCCATCCGTCTACCTGACGTTGAACATAGCCTGCCGGTTTTCCGATGAAATCGAGGCCGACACTTTTTACATCAATGGCATGAATATCCGCCTGAAGATTGGTGAGATTCAGGCAGAGGTTTCTAGACTGTTCTTTGGAGAAATGGAGTTCCGGTGGCAGATCTTTGCGCAAGATGATGCCGGATAATTTCTCCATAATAAAAAAGGGGCTTCCGATGATCGATGTATCTTCGGTAAAGGCCAGAGGTTTCGGGCAGTAAGGAAACACCGGATGCAGGGCTTTTAAGACCTTGTATTCACGCCCCATGTCGTGGCCTGCCTTGACCTTGGCCCCGATCGGGGGGCGCCGCAAGACCATTTGCCGGCCACTCATACCAATTAGATATGTCAGATTGGAATAACCACTGGGAAACTGGGTGATGACAATATCACCGCTAAGATCCTCGATATTTTCCTGTAAAAAAGTTTTTATCGCAACCGGGTCGATCTCCTCACCGGCTCTGATGGTTACGGCACTGTCTATGGTTGACATAATATTATTCCTCCTTAATTGGTTTCTTGAGCCAAGCAGAAAGTTTCGACAATGGCGATCAAATGATCGGCAAATTGATCCACCGAGACGTTTAATTTTCGGTATTTCCAGCGTTTTAAATACCATTCCTGTTGCATGGCCTTGATCATGCCGGCGGTCAGTTCATGGTTTCCGGGTTTGAAAATACCTTGTTTTTCACCGGAGATAAGAATGTTTGTCAGGATCTGTTGGGTATACTCTTCCATTGATTTAACCGCTTCTAACTTGGTCGGTTTTATATTTCGGGCTTCCATAAATGTGAAGTAAAACCAGGGCCGGAAAAATTCAGAGAGAAAAATATGGGCCTTGATTACAGCTCTTAGTTTTTCCCGGGGATTTTCATGGGTTGCGGAGATCTGTTCAAGATCTTTTTTTATAATTGACCATCCCTGGGTCTGGATAATGCCCAGAAGTTTTTCCTTACCCGTGAAATAGGCATACAAAGAACCTAAGCTCATGCCGGTTTCTCGACTTAAATCCCGCATACTCATGGCTTGGAAGCCTTTCTTATAGGTAATGCTGAATACGGCGTTAAAGATCTTCTCCAGATTATTTACCGCAGTGGTCTCCTTCTTAATCCGTATGGAATCCCGGTTTTTGAGAAATACCTCCCGCGCAAGTTCCCAGCTTGAGGAGGCATAAAGTTTTTTGAATTTTTGGTAATTCATGGAAATCTTGCCTGTACCTATAATTAAGGTGTTAAGTTGTAGCGGGTAGTGTTGATCATCGCTTCGCCCTGCTTCG
>JAYEGS010000307.1:0-4631 GCA_034659215.1 Pseudomonadota bacterium
GCGTCGTAAAAAGTTCCGATATCCTGCGTTGTTGTGGTTCTCCAGACACTCGACATACTACATGTATGGTCTCGCGCCTGGAGAACCACAACAACTTGTCTATCGAAATTTTTACTTAGCCATCCCAAAAAGGAGAAAACTATGAAAACAAGAAAATCACAGACAAAAAGCACTCTCATTGCCCTGCTATTTTTCCTTCTTTTTTGTTCCATTGCTCAAAACGCAGGTACTGAATCAACAAAGATTGCCGTAGCGGCAATAGGACAGGAAAAAGATGCGGCCATAAGCCTGGAGACCGGACGAGCTCCATTTTTCTTGATCTTTGATGGCAAAGCTAATTTTCTTGAGGCGATAGACAATCCCGCCAAATATCAGAACAGGGGCCTCAGGAAAATTGTTTCTTCACTGTTTGCTCAAGAAGGAATAACCATCATTATCGCCGGAAATATTGGCTCTAAAATGGAACAAGCTCTCAAGGAACAACATATCCAATACATCCAAAAAACAGGAGTCGCAGCCAATGCGGTACAGGCATTTATTCAAAATCGCTAAAAAGATCATTTTCCTTACTTTCTTTCTGAGTTCGGTCTGGACGACTGCAGCCTGCGCCCTTGACGGTAATGAAATCTTGCGTCAGGTAGATGAAAACATGCAGCCTCAGTCTTATGAGATGTATCGAAAACTGATCAATATAGAACCCGACGGCTCTCGGAAAGAGTTTGTCTTCTATACGGTGAAAAAGGGACAGGATAAAATGGTGGCCCTTTTCCTGTCTCCGGCCAGCGAAAAGGGCCGTGCCACTTTACGGCTTGGTGATAATATGTGGCTCTATATCCCCAATGTGGGGAAACCGATCCGAATCACCAGCCTGCAATCGGTGGTCGGCGGTATTTTTAATAACTCGGATATCCTGCGCCTTGATTACAGTCTTGAATATAAGGCCGAGAAGGTAACCGATCAGGACGACTCATACCTGCTGGACCTCAAGGCCAAATCACAATCTGTGGCCTATGCCGGTCTCAAGATGAAAGTAGATAAAACGACCCTTTTGCCGACCAGCATTGACTGTTACGCGATAAGCGGTATGTTGATCAAAACCCTCCATTATTCAAAGACAAAGGATTTTGGCACTGGACTTGTCAGACCGTCAATGCTGGAGACCAGCAGCCCGCTTTATAAAGGATATAAATCGGTGATGCTCTTTGCCAAGATCAAGAAACGTGAGCTCGCAGATGAAGTATTTACCCTTAACTATATGTCCAGGGTCGATGAACTTCGCTGAGCTGGGGAAAAAGAGCATTCTCGGGCAGCCTACTGGGCTGATTTACTGTTCTGTTTGTTTCCTGATTGGCCTGTTGCTGCTCATTCCGATAATCGTCCATGGTGAGGATGAATTTAGCTTTGAGCTCGATGAAATCGAGAAAAAGCCCTTACAGTGGGGAGGTTACGCGGAGCTTAAATGGGAACACATGAAGATCAATCAGGGATCAGCCTTTAGCAGCTTAAATCTCTCCGACCCCTCCCTCTCGACCCGGGATCGTTTCAGTGGCAGCTTACAGATTGATGGGCGCTATGATCAGGGGATAACCAGTCTAAACTGGACTCTCAAAGCTGCAGCCCAACAGGATGATCTGGGCTGGGCCGATAAGACAGATATTTATGAGACCTATGTCAGTATCAGGCCGACGCCTCACTTAACTGTGGGATTGGGTAAAAAAGCATACAGATGGGGAAAAGGCTATGCCTGGGATCCGGTTGGTTTTATTAACCGTCGCAAAGACCCAAACGATCCCGAAGAGGCGCTGGAAGGTTATATCACCGGTGAGATTGACCTTATTAAAAGTTTTGCCGGGCCATTGCAGACAGCAGCCTTAACGACAGTAATTCTGCCGGTCTGGGATGAGATAAATGATGACTTTGGCGAAATCAATAATGTCAACCTGGCAGTCAAGCTATATCTCCTCTATTACGACACGGACATCGATCTGGTTTATTATTCAGGCAACAGTCGTTCAACCCGTTACGGCCTGGATTTTTCCCGAAACCTGGCTGCCAATTTTGAAATCCACGGGGAGCTTGCCTATGTCCCGAATCAAAAAAGAGTACGCCTCCTGGCCGATAACTCGGTTCTGGTCGAAGAAGTTTCAGCAACATCCTGGCTCCTGGGGTTGCGCTATCTTTCGGAAAATAATTTAACTTCTATAATTGAATATTATCATAACGACGCCGGCTATTCTGAAAAAGAGATGGATCATTTCTTTCAGCTTGTTGTCGAAGGTGAAAATCAATTTCTTGCAGCAAGAGATGGCTCCCTTCTAAATAAGGCGCGAGATCTCAGCTTGAAGGGGTATGGAAGACCGCACATTGGCCGCAACTATCTCTATACCAAATTCAGTCAGAAGGAACCCTACGATATACTTTACCTGTCACCTGGTCTCACCACTATTGTTAACTTGGATGACAGCAGTTTCTCAATAATTCCGGAAGTTGTTTATACAGGAATAACAAACTGGCAAATGAGATTACGTTTTTCCTATCTTGGTGGAGGTAAATCCAGTGAGTTTGGCGAAAAGCTCAACCGCAACAAACTAGAAGTGCGGCTTCGATATTTTTTTTAAAATTTCCGGTGCGACGGGTAAATACAAAAAATACAATGAATAATTTTGCAAACGGATTACAGCACTCAATCATCCATGCCATCATGATTACCGGCTTTGTCGCCATGATGATGGTGCTGATTGAATACTTAAACATTCTCTCCCGTGGAGTATGGCAAAAAAAGTTGCGGGGCGGCCGCTGGAAACAATATCTTTTGGCCTCATTCCTGGGAGCCACTCCCGGATGCCTGGGCGCCTTTGCCGCAGTCTCTCTCTATTCCCACCGAGAAATTTCTCTGGGCGCATTGGTAGCCGCCATGATTGCCACCAGTGGTGATGAGTCATTCATCATGCTGTCACTAATCCCGAAACAGGCACCTCTGATTTTCATAATCCTCCTATTTATTGGCCTTGGCGCAGGCTTTTTAACCGACATGTTGATCCCTGAGAAAATGGGCGAGCATGAAGCCTGCAGCCATAAATTTGACCTTCATGAGGAGGATGTCTGCCGCTGTTTCCCTTGGGGTGAACTCAGAGAACAATGGCACCACTGTTCCTTTATCCGTGGGATGCTCTGCTTATCCTTATCTATGTTTCTTTTTACGATCATTGCCGGGAAATTGGGGCCGCCAATATGGAACTGGATACGTGTTACCCTGGTTATTGTTTCCTCTACCGCTCTCTTTGTGGTCTCCACCGTGCCGGATCATTTTCTCAAGGAACACCTCTGGAAACATGTGGTCATGAACCATGTACCAAGAGTGTTTCTCTGGACATTCGGTACCTTGTTGTTGATGCACTTACTACTTGATCAATTACAGCTTGAAGTATGGTTGCAGGAGAAACAACTTATTGTTCTGCTGGTGGCCTGTCTGGTTGGACTCATACCTGAATCAGGACCACACCTGATTTTTCTTACCCTTTATGTCGAAGGCACGATCCCTTTAAGTATTTTTCTAGCCAGTTCCGCAGTGCAGGATGGTCACGGTATGCTGCCTTTGCTGGCTGAATCACGAAAAAATTTTCTAAAAGTAAAACTGATAAACCTGTCTGTCGGCCTGTTCCTGGGGCTGATCGGCTATTTTGGAGGATGGTAAAATGAATGATGTAAAACACTTGGTTTGCCCTCACTGTGGAGTTGTCAACCGTATCCCGGTCTCACGACTTGCCGATAACCCGCAATGCGGAAAATGTGCCCAACCCCTTTTTACAGGTCAGCCTGTAGAATTGACTGAAGGTAATTTCAAAAAACATCTCACCCGTAATGATATCCCTCTGCTCGTTGATTTCTGGGCACCCTGGTGTGGCCCGTGTAAAATGATGGGGCCGGCCTTTGTCCAGGCTGCGGGGCAACTCGAACCCCATGTGCGACTGGCCAAGGTTAATACCGAATCCCAGCAGAATCTCGGGAGACAGTTTGGTATCCGTTCCATTCCAACCATGATTATCTTCGTCGACGGCATTGAGAAATCTCGCCAATCTGGAGCAATGGACAGTACAAATATCATCAGATGGGTACGCAGCCAGCTAACTTAAGAATAAAAGTGGAACTTCATATGCCTAAAATAAAACCCTTTGAAAAACACAGTGATGCATATGATGAATGGTTCAAAAAAAACATTGATCTGTATGAAGCTGAATTGGCAGCAGTCCGCCAGCTTATTCCTCCGCCTGGAGCGGAAGGCGTGGAAGTGGGAGTCGGCTCCGGTAAATTCGCGGCACCACTTGGCATAAAAATCGGAGTTGAGCCATCCGAAAAGATGGCAATCAAAGCTAGAATGCTGGGCATCAACGTTTTTCCCGGCGTAGCGGAAAAGTTGCCTTTTTCCGACGGCAGGTTTGATTTTGTCCTGATGGTAACAACCATCTGCTTTGTTGATGATATTATCAAATCTTTCAGGGAGGCATTCAGGATATTAAATCCCGGTGGGTACATCATTGTAGGATTTGTAGACAAAGAAAGCGAACTCACCGAAAAACGGCACCGAAAAACGGCACCGAAAAACGGCACCGAAAAACGGCACCGAAAAACGG
>JAYEGS010000307.1:4731-9694 GCA_034659215.1 Pseudomonadota bacterium
CACCGAAAAACGGCACCGAAAAACGGCACCGAAAAACGGCACCGAAAAACGGCACCGAAAAACGGGACAGATCTATTTTTAATTAGGCGAAAAACGGGACAGATCTATTTTTTAATTATGCAGATCGTATTCAAACAAGTTTTCGCCGATAAATTCAATCTCATTTTTATACTTGCCGACAAAGTTATTGAAAATTTAATTTTACTCTGACTCTATTTAAACTACATCACTTCCCCGCTTCCTGAAATTCCATTTTTTACCCTAAGCCTCTTTATCTATCCTTTATCGAATATTACCCGCAATTTTCAAGTTATTTTTTCAATAGCGTGCCTGCCCGAAAACCTGACAATTTGCCCCCGCCATACTTATCGTACCTCAGAATCATACCTAGTCATGCTTGACATTAATCACGCCATACGTTATGCTGTAAGCATGATAAGATCTTTTAAATGTAAAGAGACAAAAGCTCTCTCAAAAAGTCTGCGTGTCAAGCGATTCGTAAATATTGCCAAGGTTGCGCGACGTAAACTTAGACAACTTGAAATCGCTAATCGACTTGAAGATTTGAGGGTTCCACCCGGAAATCATCTAGAAACACTCAAAGGAGATCGTTCAAGTCAACACAGCATCCGGATTAACGATCAGTGGCGTGTCTGTTTTTGCTGGACAAATGCAGGTGCGGAAGAAGTGGAAATAGTTGATTACCACTAAGGAGAATTTATTATGAGTAAACTTAAACCTGTCACTCCTGGCGAAATTCTCTTGGAAGACTTTCTCAAACCTATGGAACTTAGTCAGTATCGTTTGGCCAAGGAGATCGACGTTCCGGCTCAGCGTATCAGTGAAATCGTCGCAGGAAAACGTTCAATCACAGCTGATACAGATTTAAGGTTATGTCGTTTTTTTGGTTTATCCAACGGTTACTGGCTACGAGCTCAGGTAGCATACGATACTGAAGTCGCAGAACGTACTTTAAATAAAGTGATAATGAAAATCAAACCTTGGTCTAAGCATGTTGCCCATCAATGCTGATTCGACAATATTTTCAAACTGTCAAGGATAAAGATTTGACCCTTGGGCTGACTTGGGCTGCTTGGTTTCTGGGCACCCTGGTGTGGCCCGTGTAAAATGATGGGGCCGGCCTTTGTCCAGGCTGCGGGGCAACTTGAGCCCCATGTGCGACTGGCCAAGGTTAATACCGAATCCCAGCAGAATCTCGGAGCACAATTTGGTATCCGTTCCATCCCAACCATGATTATCTTTGTCGACGGCATTGAAAAATCTCGCCGATCCGGAGCGATGGACAGTGCAGCTATTATCAGATGGGTACGCAGCCAGCTAACTTAAGAATAAAAGTGGAACTTCGTATGCCTAAAATAGAACCCTTTGAAAAACACAGCGATGCATATGATGAATGGTTCAAGAAAAACATTGCTCTGTATGAAGCTGAATTGGCAGCAATCCGCCAGTTCATTCCTCCGCTTGGAGCGGAAGGCGTGGAAGTGGGAGTCGGCTCCGGTAAATTCGCGGCACCACTTGGAATAAAAATCGGAGTTGAGCCATCAGAAAAGATGGCAATCAAAGCTAGAATGCAGGGCATCAACGTCTATCCCGGCGTAGCGGAAGAGCTGCCTTTTTCTGACGGCAGGTTTGATTTTGTACTGATGGTTACGACCATCTGCTTTGTTGATGATATCATCAAATCTTTCAGGGAGGCATTTAGGGTATTGAATCCCGGTGGGTACATCATTGTCGGATTTGTAGATAAAGAAAGCGAACTGGGCAGACAATATATTGATAAAAAAGAAAAAAGTAAATTTTACAAAGATGCTACCTTTTTCTCTACTCAAGAGGTGCTGAGAGATCTCCAGAAAGCGGGCTTTGAGGTCGAAAAAATCAGGCAGACTCTTATTGCCGGAGAATTGCCGGAAACCATTCTGGATGACTTCGGAAAGGGTGCTTTTGTTGTAATCAAGGGGGTGAAATAAGATCAGTTAGCGAAAGATAAATTTGACATTCTCCTGCGGCGGATTATAATATATTATATACTTCAATTTTACCATTACAGGAGATTAGTTATGCCAAGAGGAGACGGAACGGGCCCGCCATCCGGCGGCCGCATTAGAAGAGGTAGTGGCGGCGGCCCTTTGGCTGCCGGCCCGGGTGGGCAGTGTATCTGTCCGAAATGTGGCTGCAAGGCAGCCCATATAGTTGGACAGCCTTGTAACCAGATAGATTGTCCTAAATGTGGAACAAAGATGACACGAGAGTAAAACGGGCAGTAATCATCACTGTCGCTAAAAAAAAGAGGGGGGAGATAAATGCAGATTTCAAAGATTATCAAGACAGCGCTTGATGAAGGGAAAGAGAAGCACGTTCCGCACCTGGAGATTGATAAAGGCTACAAAACGGGCCATGACCTGGTAAGGGTTGTGGTGGGGCATGAAACCGAGCACCCCAATACGGTCGAGCATCATATTTCCTGGATTGAGCTCTACGGTATAAAAAAAGATAGCGATCAGGTTATCAATATAGGTCGCGCCGCCTGTACTCCAGTCTATTCCAGTCCGAATGTTCGCTTTCAGATCAACCGAATCGAAGAGTTTAAATCTTTTCATGCCTTGGCCTATTGCAATATTCATGGGTTATGGTGCAATTTTTTAGAGTGCTGAAAAATATATAGGAGGCAGATTGATGAAAGAGGCTATGTTTTATCAGCCCGGGCAAGAGAATGAAGTTGTCTGCGGCTTATGCAACCATCACTGTCATATCAAGGAGGGAAAACGGGGTCTTTGCGGAGTTCGGGAAAACCGGGATGGCAAGCTTTACAGTCTGGTCTATGGCCGACTGATTGCCGAACATGTCGATCCCATTGAAAAAAAACCGCTCTTTCACTTCCTACCCGGAAGCCGGGCCTATTCCATTAGCACCGTGGGCTGTAATTTCCGCTGCCTCCACTGCCAGAACTACGATATCTCCCAATATCCTCATTTTCATAATGGTGAGATAACCGGCAGGGAATGTATGGCTGAGTCCGTGATTGAAGATGCGCTTCGGCAAAATTGCGCCAGTATCTGCTATACCTATGTGGAGCCGACAATTTTTTATGAATTTGCCTACGACTGTTCTATCCTGGCCCACCAGCGAAAGCTTAAGAATGTCTTTGTCAGTAACGGCTATATGACTCCCGAGGTGACCCGCCATCTGGCAACTGTTCTGGACGGCATCAACATTGATATCAAGGGATTTACCGACGATTTCTACAAAAAAGTGTGCAAGGCCCGGCTCCAGCCCGTGCTTGACAATGTCCAACTCATGCATGAACTCGGAGTATGGGTTGAGGTGACTACTCTGGTCATACCGGGACTCAATGATTCGAAAGAAGAGTTGCGGGATATCGCCAAGTTTATCAAGGGCGTCTCCCCCGCCATCCCCTGGCATGTAACCGCCTTTTATCCTACCTACAAGATGCTGGATCGAGAGCCCACACCTGCTACAACCCTGCGCCTGGCAAGAGAAATCGGCCTTGAAGAAGGATTGCGCTTTGTCTATGAGGGCAATATTCCCGGAGAAGGTGGAGAAAACAGCTACTGTCCGGCCTGCGGTGAAGAGTTGATCAGTCGCTTTGGTTTCAGTATCCGACACAATGGCTTGAGTAAAGGACGATGCGGCAAATGCGATGAACCTATTGAAGGGGTATGGAGCTAACGCGAACTTCGCACGGTGTTTACATGAGGAGGCTTATGGCAAAGAAAAAAAATAACCGTCTCACAATCACCATTATTTATGACAATGAAGCTTGGAACCAGGAACTTCAGGCTGACTGGGGGTTCTCCTGTTTAGTTCAGGCGTATGGCAGAAAAATCCTGTTTGATACCGGCGCAAGAGGCAATATCCTTTTTGCAAACATGAAAAAATTGCATATCGATCCCGCTGAAATTGACGAAATCTTTATTTCCCATAACCATTGGGATCACATCGGCGGACTTGCTGATTTCCTCAGGATAAATCCGGTTAAAGTTTTTATTCCCGCATCAATTACCGGTCTAAAAGGCGCAACGTTTATTAGAATCAGTGAGCCATTGCGGATCCATGATAACATTTTCTCCACCGGCGAACTCATAAATGAAGAACAATCTCTTGTCATAAAGGGTGAAAAAGATATTACCGTTATTGCCGGATGTTCCCATCCCGGCGTCAAACAAATTCTGCATGCAGCCTCTCAATTCGGTCGGGTCGAAACCTTAATCGGCGGCCTGCACGGATTTAATGATTTTGATCTCATTGAAAATCTGGACCATATATGTCCGACTCATTGCACCCGCTACAAATCGGAAATAGCATCTCGATATCCTGAAAAGTATATCCCCGGTGGAGCGGGTCAAGTGATCGAAAAAAGTTGGTAGAGCGATGCCTGCAATAACCACCTTAAATATTTTCACCATGCTGCGGGAGGCCCACCCGCTCCTCTATATCGGACTTCTATTGCTTTGCGGATACGCCGGCGGCGAGTTCGCCCACTTTTGCAAATTTCCCCGGGTCAGTGGTTATCTCGTCACAGGTATCGTGCTCGGCCCTTCCGGCATCGGGCTTTTCCATAGCCATCTGGTTCATCATGAGCTTAACCTTATCACCCATATCGCCTTGGGTATCATCGCTTTTTCCATCGGTGGTTCGCTGGAAATACGAAAAATCGTCAGCCTGGGACGCCAGATTGCCTGGATTACCATCTGCCAAACCCTGGGTGCCGTACTGGTTACAACAACCATTCTCACCCTCACCCTCCCCTTCTTTTGCCAAACAGCTGACTCCAACTCTTTATGGCATCTTTTTTTCCCCGTCGCTCTGACGGTTGGCGCGATGTCCGCCGCCACCGCACCGGCGACCATTCTGGCCGTCATCCATGAATATCGAGCCCGAGGCCCTTTCACTTCGACGTTGCTGGGAATCGTCGCCCTTGATG
>JAYEGS010000308.1:0-9687 GCA_034659215.1 Pseudomonadota bacterium
CTATAGGTGGTTCATTCACAAATTAACGTAACTATTCAGAGTAATGTACTCTTCAAACTATCTCGATACGGGGACATTGCTCCAGGCGGCGGCAAAAGCCTTTATGCCGATCTGAGCTGTGTACCCTTCGAAGCCGGGCGAAGCCAATGTCCGCACCATTTGTAGTGGCTTTAAGGTGATTACGCTGAATAGTTACACTAATATATAGTTATTGTAACCAGGTTTACCGAAGAGGAAATGATGGAAATTATTGCTGATCGTAATCAATTAAGTAGCTGCTTACAAAAAATTCAATCCATTCTTGAAAAATCTTCTTCTTTAAATAACTCGGAAAATATTCTTTTACAAACTCGGGAAAATGAGCTCCAAATAATAGCTTTTGATCAAAACTGCAGTGCCCGTGGAAGTATAATGGCCGAAATTAATCAAGGTGGAACGATCTCATTAAATGGCAGGAAAATTTACGATTTGGTACGCAGCCTTAGCGATGATCGAGTAAGAATTTTACAAAATAGTGAAACCAGTCTAATTTCGATTGAGGATTCCAAGAGTTCATTTAAAATTCTTAGTGCTGATATTGAAGAGTTTCCAGAGATCAATTTTAAGATACCGGAACTCTCCATGACCATTGAAAGTGACAATCTAATTCAGCTTATTGATTTAACAATTTTTTCAATTGCCAAGATTTCCGACCCTCGATACAATCTCCAAGGTGTTTTTTTAGAAATTGAACCGCTTAACAGATTATCTGAAGATGATTCCTTACACCAAGAGAAGGAAATTAATCCAGGTTCCCATCTTTTTTCCTTAATCGCAACTGATGGGCACCGGGTGGCCGTGGCCCGAACCAACCAGATAGCCGGCCGGATTAATCTGGGTGATCGGAAAATTTTTTCCCGTAAGAGCTTATTGGAGATTAAAAGTGTATTTGGTCTGCAGGAGACTCTCAAATTAGGTTTTGAAAATAATGAAGTGGTTATCAGGGGCAACGGTTTTGTTCTAATTTTGCGGATGTTACAAGGTGATTTTCCCGATTATAGAAAAATGATACCCGAAAATTTTATTCATCATTTAGTTATGGAAAGAGAGCCCCTGCTTTCTACCGTGAGACAGATGAATTTACTGGCCCAGGAACATTACAGGGGGGTATTTATGGAGTTTTCACAAGAGGGTTTAAAAATCTCTATTGATAATCCGGAAATGGGCCATGGTCACACTGATTTACCTTTGGACTATCAGGGTGATCCGATTTTGATCGGTTTTAATATTAATTATCTATTGGATTTTCTCCAGGCAGTTCCAGATGAAAAAATAGTTTTACAGGTCAATGATAAGACTCAGCCTTGTGTTATCAGGGGGCAGGAACATGAAGATTTTATGTGTGGAATTATGCCGATTAGTTGATAGAGGCGGCTTTTAAGGAATGATATATTATGGCAAATGATTATGGCGTTGAAGAGATAAAGGTTTTAGAAGGCCTGGAGGCGGTACGGAAGCGACCCTCCATGTATATCGGGAGTACCGATGTGGCCGGTTTACATCATCTGGTTTATGAACTGGTTGATAACAGCATCGATGAAGCGTTGGCTGGTTACTGTAAACTAATCAAGGTGGTTATCGGGCTTGGTGATTCAATTACGGTTGAAGATGACGGCCGCGGTATTCCGGTTGATATCCATAAAGATACCGGACTTTCGGGAGCTGAGTTGGTTTTGACTAAACTCCATGCCGGGGGCAAATTTGAAAATTCCGCCTACAAGGTATCGGGTGGTTTGCATGGTGTCGGGCTCTCCGTGGTTAACGCTTTAACCAGTGATCTTGAGGTTGAGATAAAAAGGCAGGGGCAAATCTATAGTCAGTCCTTTAAGCGGGGGGAAAGATGTAGTGATTTGACTGTGATAGGAAAAACTCAAAGCACGGGAACTATAATCCGTTGCCAGCCGGATCCTGAAATTTTTGAAAATACGGTTTTGAGTTTTGATATTATAAGTAGTCGTCTCAGAGAGCTGGCTTTTCTTAATTCCGGCATTACTATTATTGTCGAAGATGAGCGTGGAGACGGGCGCTGCAAAGAATTTTTTTATGAAGGCGGAATTGTCTCCTTTGTTGAATATTTAAATGCCAATAAGGCACCTATCAATCAGGTTCCGATATATATCAGCGGAGTTCGTGGTGATATAGATATCGAGATCGCGATTCAATATAATAGTGCCTATAAAGAGCAGATTTTCACTTTTGCCAACAATATCAATACCCATGAAGGCGGCAGCCATTTAGTTGGTTTTAAAGCGGCTTTGACCCGCAGTGTCAATAGCTATATAAATCAGAAAAACCTTTTGAAAGGTAACAAAGTCAGCTTGACCGGAGAGGATATCCGCGAAGGTATGGTTGCTGTGATCAGTGTTAAAATTCCCGATCCACAATTTGAAGGCCAGACCAAAACAAAACTTGGTAATAGTGAAGTAAAAGGTTTAGTTGAATCTCTGGTCAATGAAAAACTTGCCCAATTCCTGGAAGAGAATCCGACAATTGCCACCACCATTGTTGAAAAGATTGTTGAGGCGGCAAAGGCTCGTGAGGCGGCTCGTAAAGCCCGCGATCTGACCCGGCGTAAAGGTTACCTTGAAGGATCGATGTTGCCCGGAAAACTGGCTGATTGCCAGGAAAAGGATCCGGCAAAATCTGAAATTTTTATTGTCGAGGGTGATTCCGCCGGAGGTTCAGCCAAGCAGGGAAGGGATCGGAAAAACCAGGCAATTTTACCCCTTAAAGGTAAGATTCTCAACATTGAAAAAGCTCGTTTTGATAAAATGCTGGGTAGTGAAGAGATAAAAATATTGATTACCGCACTCGGTACGGGAATCGGCAACGAAGATTTTAATCTGGCTAAATTGCGTTATAACCGGGTTATCATCATGACTGATGCGGATATTGATGGTTCTCATATTAGAACTCTGCTTTTGACTTTTTTCTATCGGCAGATGGGTGAGCTTGTCGAAAAAGGGCATCTCTATATTGCCCAGCCCCCACTTTATAGGGTTACCCGAGGCAAGCACCATGAATATTTAAGTAGTGAACGTGAGCTCAGCGAATTTATAATTAAACATAACAGTCATGAGATGGAAGTTCTGGCTGAAAACGAAAATATTTCGCTTAAAGGGGAGCAACTGATTGAGACTCTTTTACAATTGATCTCCTACAAATATCATATTGATCGTTTGCAGGGTAAAGGTTATCCGGCAACGCTGCTCAAAAAAATAATTAAGCTCGGGTTTGCTGAACGTGGTGACCTTTTAAGTAATGAAAAATGGGAAGGTTTACGACAATGTTTACCTGATTTTGGTTTGGAATTTCAAGATCTATTGGATGATGACAGTAATAATACGCAAAGAATGGTTGTCTTAGACCGTAACCAGGTACCCTTAGCCATCGATTACGCACTAATTAAAAGTGGTGATTTTCAAGCCTTGAAAAAGTTGAGCGCGGCTTTACAGGAGTTGGATAATCCGCCATTTTCACTTATCTACAAAGAAGAGCGGCAAAGTGTAAAGAGCAAAGAGGCTCTTTTGCTCAAGGTGCTTGAGCTGGGTAAAAACGGGATTAATATCCAGCGTTATAAAGGTCTCGGTGAGATGAATCCCGAACAACTTTGGGAAACAACTATGGATCCGGCCCAGCGTAAACTCCTTCAAGTAACGGTTGAAGATGAGGTTGAAGCCGATGACATCTTTACGGTTCTGATGGGAGATAATATTCTTTCAAGGCGGACTTTTATTGAAGAGAATGCCTTAAAAGTCGCCAATCTGGATGTTTGATGGTTTTTTGGCATCGCCTATTGACAAGAGCTGAATTTAGTGCTAGGAAGCCCCGCTCACAAGTTGGCCTATACTGGGAGATCGTCCAACGGCAAGACTACGGACTCTGACTCCGTCAATCCAGGTTCGAATCCTGGTCTCCCAGCCATTGTTTACAAGACTCTGTCGTCAGTACCTTTGATTTGGCAGATGTTATGGATATGATGGTCCCATCGTCTAGTGGCCTAGGATATCGCCCTCTCACGGCGGAGACACGGGTTCGACTCCCGTTGGGACTACCATTAATTTTAAAGATATTATCGTCATATTAACTTACTTATAGAAACGGTTTTTAGATCATGAAAAGAACATTTCAGCCCAGCAATATAAAGATGAAGAGAAAACACGGTTTTCGTGTGAGAAGCAGTAGTGCAGCAGGTCGTTTAATTCTGAAAAGACGCAGAAGCAGAGGCCGTAAACGTTTGACGGCTTAAGTTGTTTTGTTACGCATGGTTGAGCAGAATTTCCCTAAAGAAGAGAGACTGAGAAAGAGAGCAGATTTTACTGAAATCTTTAACCAAGGTAGTAAAACCTACTCGTCTCATTTGATACTTTTCTGTAGAGCTAACGGGGGACAGAGTGCCAGAGTGGGTATTACTGCTAGCCGCAAAGTCGGAATAGCAGTTGTAAGGAACCGAGTCAAACGGCTGATTAGAGAGTTTTTTCGACAGCATAAAAGCTGTTTTACAGCGGGCATTGATTATTCACTGGTTGTAAAAAGAAGCTTTAGTTTTTTGCCGAGAAAAGCAGCGGAGGAGCAATTGTTTTCTCTCTTAAAGAGAAGTAATCGACGCTCAAGCTGATGCTGAAAAAAGCCTGTATTCTTATTATAAAACTCTATCAGATTTTATTGGCTCCCTATTTCGGCCATTCCTGTCGTTTCACTCCATCCTGCTCACAATATATGCTGGACGCCCTGGAAAAATATGGCCTCACTCGGGGGTTATGTAAGGGGGTTTGGCGGATAGTGCGTTGCAATCCTTTTTTTGCCGGAGGTTATGATCCGGCGTAAAGCTTAGGTGGCTGTCTTAAGGATAGCAATATTTTTCTCAATAACACTCTCTTAAGCCTGCCCAAACCCGCCGCCTTCTTAGCTAAAACTGCTGTAACTTTCAGCGCAAGTAGAGAAGTACCATATATTGATGAATTTCAGTAAATTCTGGGGACATAGCCCGATTCTCCGAAGGAAATCGGGATTGTGTACCCTGAATTTGCGGGTTAGCTGAATAGTTACAAACTGCTTTCAAATAGGTCTCATTCTACATTTAAGGATTAATTTCTGATGGAAAAAAGAACAATTTTAGCAATCGTCCTCTCTTTGGCAGTTCTGCTTGGTTCTCAATATTTATTCCCCCCGGCTCCAAAGGAGAAACAGGTTACGGAAGTTCCTTCAGCTTCATCACCAGCCGCACTCGGTGAAAAAAGTGAAACAACTTCTCCCCAACGAGAAAACCCCGTTTCCGCTATCCAGAATGATGAAGCCCAAATAATCGACCCTCTTAAAAAAGGCGACATTCTAACTATTCAAAACCCTCTTTATCGGGCTGAAATTGAGACTTTAGGCGGGCAGCTTAAAGCTTTCTATTTAAAAGAGTATCGGACTGATTTAGAGGCGGACAGTACGGATCTAAATCTGGTAACCGTAACCGGCAATGGGCCTTACCCGCTTTCAGGTGCGGCTAGTATCAAAGGGCAATGGTATCAGGATAGAAACCTGCTTTTTGAAACTCCCGAAAATTTCCAAGATCTTGACGTAACCTCTCCTAATACAACTCTTCAACTTAAAGCCCAACTCCCTTCCGGCGAGACTTTGATAAAAGAGTTTATTTTTCAGCCCGAAAGCTATGTTTTAGAGGTTGACTACTCATTCGTTGATCAGGACGGTATGGTTCATAAAGCTGATGCCGTGAAGCTGAACTGGTCTCATGTTAATCAGGCGGAAGAGGCCAAGCAGTATGTTTATAGCGGAGTTCTCGGCTATGTCGATGGTGAAATCTATAAACCATCTAAAAAAGAGAAGAAGATGAGCCGTCAGGAGCTTATGGGGCCGCTCAATTGGCTTGGTTATACGAGCAAATATTTCATCAGTGCACTCTTGCCTCCGGATAACATTGCTATTGGCCGAACCACGGGTTCAATTGAACGAGCAGATGCAACCCATTTAATGACCGGTTTACAGGTTAATCAAAACAGCCGTATAAAGGTTTACGTCGGGCCTAAAAAAGGTCTGCTTCTGCAAACTGTAGGGATGCACCTTGAGGACTCTATCGAGTATGGTTGGTTTGGCATCATCGCTCGGCCCTTAGTTCAGCTGTTACACTTTTTTAATAAATATGTGCACAATTACGGAATCGCCATTATTATTCTGACCATCCTGATCAAACTGGTTTTCTACCCTCTTTCTCAGAAAAGCTACAAATCGATGGGCAAAATGAAAGCGGTACAGCCCAAACTTGCGAAACTTAAAGAGAAATATAAGGATGACAAGGCCCGTCTCAATAAAGAGATGATGGATCTCTACCGAACCAACAAGGTTAACCCTTTTGGCGGCTGTTTGCCGATAGTTGTACAGATTCCGGTATTTTTCGCTCTCTATCGAGCCCTGATGGTCGCAATAGAATTGCGCCATGCTCCTTTTATGGGCTGGATTGTGGATCTCTCGGCCAAGGATCCCTATTACATAACTCCCCTGATTATGGGGGCGACAATGTTCTTACAACAAAAAATGACCCCGACCACCGGAGATGCCATGCAGGCTAAGATGATGCTCTTTATGCCCATCATTTTTACGTTCATGTTTCTCAATTTCCCTGCCGGTCTGGTTCTCTACTGGTTGGTCAATAACGTGTTGTCGATTGGACAACAGTACCTGGTTATGCGCCAAACAGCGTAAACCTAAAGAGGTAACAATAAATGTCTACAGAGTTGGAATTTGAAGGAAAGGACATCAGCGACGCAGTTGAAAAAGCCTGCTTTGCCCATCAGGTAACCGAAGCTGATCTTGAGTATGAAGTAGTACGTCACGAAAGTAAAAAGCTCTTCGGATTTCTTGGCGGTAAAAGTGCCCTGATTCGCGTGCTTAAGAAAGAGGTTGATGGCAGTAAACTGGTTCAGGATCTGATAAAATCGACTTTTGGCGATGAGTTCAATGGGGGCGATCAAAAAGAGCCGAAGCAGGCGAAAAGCTTTGCCCGGAGTCAATCTTCTACTGATAATTTAAAGATAGTATCCAGCTCTGAAGAACGTATCATTCCGGAATTTGATGAAGAAAAAATCAGCTCTTCATTAAGCCGGGTTCTGCAATTGATGGATGTGCCTGAATGTGCGGTTAATACTGCCAAGCGTGAAAATGAGCTTCACCTTGATATTCAAGGTGCGGAGCTTGATCTCTTAACTAATAAACGGGGGGCCGCTCTTGATGCCTTGCAGTTTATTATTAACAAGATGCACGGAGTTAAAGGTGGACGTATCTTTATTGATTGTGACGGTTTTCGGGCTCGTCATGAGGAGGATATATCCGGACTGGCTCTGCGTTTGGGAGCTAAAGCAAAACGCTTGCGCAAGCCGGTTACAATTAACTCCTTAAATGCGCATGATCGCCGTCTGGTGCATATGGCTTTGCAGGATGACCAGGAGTTACGTTCCCGCAGTAAAGGTGATGGCGAATTTAAGAAAGTTGTTATCTATCCGAACAATGCCCAGCGTCGGCGGCCGCGCCCTAAAGCTACTGCGGCTGAAGCTGTATAATGAATGAGACGATAGCCGCACTATCAACCCCGCCGGGATCGGGCGGGATTGCGATTGTGCGTTTGAGTGGGCCGCAAGCCCATGCTATCGTCGAGCAGGTCTTTCGGCCATGGCCGAAGAGTCCCGATTTTTTTCATCTCTACTTGGGTTATTTTTACGACCCGGTCACCCAGCAGAATATTGATCAGGTTCTGCTGACCTTAATGCCCTCCGGCCGTTCCTATACCGGCGAAGCAATGGCGGAAATCCATTGTCACGGAGGCGCCTACAACAGCAAAAAAATTCTGACCCTTCTCTTTGCCCTGGGGGCCGCTGTGGCCCCACCCGGCGAATTTACCAAAAGAGCTTATCTAAACGGACGTCTTGATCTGACCCAGGCGGAGGCCGTAGCCTCCCTGATTAACGCCGAAAGCGAAGCCGGTCTGGTGGCGGCAACGGCCCAGTTAGCCGGTGGCCTGTCGGATTTTATCAATAAGATGCTAACCTCAATCAGCCGGCTTTTGGCGGCGGTTGAAGTTGAAATCGATCTTCTGGCCGAAGAGGGTGTAAACTATAGCCAAACCGAGATGCTCGGCCCGTTAGCTGAGCTTGAAAAGCAGTGTCATGGGCTGCTCGATTCCTATCAGCGGGGCCGGATTCTGCAAGCCGGGATCAAGGTTGTGCTGGCGGGTCGCCCGAATGTCGGAAAATCGAGTCTTTTGAATGCTCTGTTGGCCGAAGATAGAGCTCTGGTCAGCACCATCTCCGGTACGACCCGGGATGTTATCAGCGCCCCCCTTGAGATTGCCGGAATCAAGATAGAACTCTCCGATACGGCCGGACTGAGTCAGCCGCAAGCTGAGCTTGAAGCCTTAGGAATGGCTCGGACTGAAAGATGGTTAGAGCAGGCCGGCCTTATTCTGCTGGTTTTTGATCAGAGCCGGGCCTTAAATGATTTCGATGATGAGCTCTACGCTAAGATCAAAGATAAGCCCCACCTTCTACTACTCAACAAAGATGATCTGGATCCGCTGTTTACAGAGGCCCAACTCCAAGAACGTCTCTCTTATCAAGGGCCGGTTTTGCGTTGTGTCGGCGCCCGGGAGCGGACTGATATCACTCAAGTGATTGATGGTATAGCCAGCTTTATTAAATCCCAAACAGCGGTTTTCAGTGATAGCGTAATGATTTCACAACAACGCCACTTCGATCTCTTAGGTAAAGTTTCCGAAAACCTTGGCCGCGCCGTGGTTTTAGCTGCGGAAGCCGAGCCCCTGCTCGACATGCTGGCCGAAGAGCTGCATCAGAGCCGCTTGCACCTGCTGGCCATAACCGGCCAGGAGCATGATGCTGCGGAAGGGCTTTTAGATATTGTATTTTCACAGTTTTGTGTTGGTAAGTAGCGACTATTATGTGGCGTGAAGAGCTAATTTCCGGAGCCCGGTTGCTGGGACTTGAACTGACGACTCGACAAATTGAGCAGTTTGCGCTTTATCTACGTGAGTTGAAACGTTGGAACAAAACTTATAGTTTGACGACAATCACTAAACCCTTAGAGGTGGTGCATAAACATTTTCTCGACTCTTTAAATTACCTGGCTCCTCTTGAGGGTGCCGAAGAGATTCTTGATTTAGGCAGTGGGCCGGGTTTTCCGGGTTTGCCTCTGGCCATCGTTTTGCCGAAAGCAAAGTTTGTCCTGGTTGAGGCGCGTCGTAAAAAAACTATCTTTCTTACCTTTATATGCCGGCAGCTGGGCCTCGAAAATGTTGAAATCATCCATTTGCATTTAAGTCCAGGAAATGCTAAAACGGTTTTTGAAAAGCGTTTTCCGGTAATTGTAAGTCGAGCTGTAACCATTTTGCGCGATGTTGTTCCGGTCGCTTCAAGTCTGCTGGCGACTGATGGTCGTCTGCTATTTACCGATGCTCACCCTGATCGTCAAGCGATTGAGCGGGAACTTGGAAAATGGCCTGATCTCTTTTTTGAGAAACTTGAAAAGACGAGGTTGCCGGGTCGAGCTCCCGATCTCTATATCGGAACTATAAGAAAAAAGGTAAGGTGATGGCGGCTAAGATAATTACGATTGCCAATCAGAAGGGCGGTGTCG
>JAYEGS010000309.1:0-1845 GCA_034659215.1 Pseudomonadota bacterium
CTGTATCAATCCAGTTATTATCATCAGCTTGGGTACCGTATTGAATCCCGGTTATTTCATCAAAAAGTTTTTGTGAGAGTTCACCGACCTCACCATTATTGATAAGTGCGCTGTTCTCTTTGTATTGGATGGAGCCTACCGGTGAAATGACGGCAGCGGTTCCTGTACCGAACATCTCTTGTAAATGGCCGTTGTCGGCGGCCTGCATGACTTCGTCAATACTGATCTGTTTTTCAACGACCGGAATATTCCACTTACTAAGGATCTTAATGGTTGAATCACGGGTCATACCAGGCAGAATGCTGCCGTTTAACGGAGGCGTGATGACCTCGCCGTCGATCTTGACCATGATATTCATGGTGCCGACCTCTTCCAACCATTTCAATTCGTGGGCATCAAGCCAGAGAACCTGGGTAAACCCCTTTTTCTGGGCATTTACAGCCGCCAGCAGGCTGGCGGCATAGTTACCGGGGGTTTTGATTTCGCCGATGCCGCCGCGAACGGCCCGCACATATTTATCTTCAACCATGATTTTTACCGGATTGAAACCTTCGGAATAGTAGGCTCCGACCGGTGAGAGAATAATCATCAATTTATAGCTATGCGAAGGGCGAACACCGAGAAATTCATCGGTGGCAAAAATAAAAGGCCGGATATAGAGGGCCGTTCCATGGGCTGAAGGCACCCATTGATTATCAACCTCAAGAAGTTTTTCCAAACCGGCAAAGAGCTCTTCAACATCAATTTCAGGGATACAAACTCTTCTGGCGGAATCATTAAAACGGCGAAAATGATCACGGGCCCGGAAGAGGTTGATATTGCCATCGCTGGCCCGAAAAGCTTTCATTCCTTCAAATATCGCCTGGCCGTAGTGGAGAGCCATCATCGACGGGTCGATTTGAATGGGACCGTAGGGCTCTATACGGGTACCGTGCCAGCCCTTTTCCAGGTTGTAATCCATGACCAACATGTGATCACTGAAATGAACCCCGAAACCAAGCTCGTCGGTAGTTGGGATACTTTTGCGAGTTTTACATAAATTGATAGCTATATCCGCCATTTTTTATCCTTTTTCTAAATTTATTGAAAAGAGGCTGCCCGAGAATAGCAATTTTTTCTCAAATCGAGGCATGCTCAAAAAATTACCACAGGCAATATGTATAATATTCCGAGGATAATTTTTTGAGCATAACGATGAGTTGGGGAAAAAGGGCATTCCCGGCAGCCTCTTTAGGTTGTTTCGATCATTACTATCCGGTGTTTAAGTAAATCCATCTCTTTGATGGTTGCCTGAACCGTCAGGCGATCACCAAAAAGTCCAATCAACTCAACCCCGCCCTCATCAAGAGGGGTGATGAGCGAGACATCTTCCATCAGAAGTTTTTCACCGCCCGCCTGGTCAAGCAGGTAAGCATTTGATTGACACATGATATTGACTCCGTTACAGGTGAACCCTTAAGCTATAGAAGTGTTAGGAGGAAACTCTAAATTCCCTTTAACACAAGGGGTCACTTTAGTGCAAGCCTTGAGGTGTAACAATTAAATATTTATTATTGTGGTGTTTGAAGTTGACACTATCGCTCTAATCAAATAGAACGGTGCCTTTAACTGATTTTTACAACTAGAGTGGGGGGAGACGGGTTTTAAAGATGGGATTAATAGTACAAAAATATGGCGGAACCTCCGTCGGTTCAACTGAACGAATCAAGAATGTGGCCCGGCGGGCGGTGGCCACGAAAAAAAGTGGTCACCAGGTTGTGGTCGTTCTTTCAGCTATGTCCGGCGAAACTGATCGCTTGATTAATTTGGCTAATGAGATAGATCCTGAGCACAATCGCCGCGAGC
>JAYEGS010000310.1:0-9565 GCA_034659215.1 Pseudomonadota bacterium
CCGGGTTGCAGCAACCATACCGAAGTAGCCGGCAAATACCGAACAGATCGCACCGCCTAAGAAAGCATAAGCAGTCTGCTCACCGAGCAATCCATAGAGGAGAGCAAAAACGACAATAACAAAAATTGCCAGAATTTTGTATTCACGCCGCAAAAAGGCCATGGCCCCGGAGTGAATTGCGTCTGAAATTTCCTTCATTTTGTCGTTACCAGCCGACTGCTTAACGACATAAGAATAGAGCACACCTGCAAAGAGGAGGCCGATAACCCCCAAAATAGGTGCATACATAGTGTAACTTTCCATACGTTCCCTCCTTGTTTTGTGATACGGTTTTGGTTAAATTAAACGTTAAACTTCTATCATAAAAAAATAGTAACTATACAGGTTCAACAACCCGGCGGTTGATCTGATTCATCGCTGCGGTAACCCCGGAGGTCAGCACCAGGATCAATCCGGCCACCGATTTTTCAATAACTTCAGACACAATTTTTTCTTCACCATCCTGAAATGGTGAGAGAACATAATCAATGGTATCAGCGCTCCGCGAGGCGCCACTAATACCAAGACGCAGACGCATAAAATCAGCCCAACCGAGTTCTTCGATCAGGGATTTAATCCCATTATGACCACCGCTGCCACCACCGCTCTTCAATTTAATCCGACCTAGAGGAAGATCGAGATCATCATGCACGATAATAACTTTTGCCGGTTCCGTTACCGGAAAGTCAGCCAAGATGGCCCGAGCCGTCTTCCCGCTGAGGTTCATAAAGGTCTGGGGTTTAACCAAGCAAACCTTTACCCCCGCCAGTTTCCCCTCGGCAACCTCAGCCTGATATTCATTTGTGAATTTAAAAGAGCTTGGCGGAACTATCTTTTTCTGCAGACAATCCAGACACATAAAGCCGACATTATGGCGTGTGTCAGCATATTCCGGCCCCGGATTACCGAGGCCGATAATTAAAAAATGATCATCCATCAACGACGACTTCAAAAAAACTACTCAGCTGCAGTTTCACCTTCGCCTTCGCCTTCGCCTTCACCTTCCAATTCACCCTCTTCGTCGACAGCAACTTCCTCTTCACCAGCAATGGTCTGAACCGTCACGATAGTGAAATTGGCGGTTGCAATAAACTCAACCCCTTCAACTTCCAGATCATTAACATGAATCGCGTCACCAATAGCCAAAGCTGAGACATCGACAACAATATTCTCCGGAATCTGCCGCGGCAGACATTTTATCTCCAAAGAGCGCCGTACCGGTTGAAGCAATCCACCTTCGAGAACTCCGATCGCTTTTCCTTCAAAGACCAGAGGTACTTCAACCAGAATCGGCTCACCATAGCGAACCCCGTAAAAATCAACATGGATAATGTTGCCGGAGATCGGATCCCGTTGCATATCTTTGACGATTGAGAGCATCTCATCATTCTGCCCAGCACCATCAACGTCAAGCGCAACCAAGGATGTTCCACCACCACTTATAAGTTTATCCAAAGCCAAACGATCAACCGCATACAGCGAGACCGGAGACTGTTTACCATAACGAACCGCCGGAACCTTGCCCTCGTTACGCAGTTTACGGGCATATCCTTTACCGCATTCAGTTCTTGTTTCAACTGCTATTTCCGCAATTGCCATAACCCTTACTTCCTCCTTAAAAACAACAGAAAAAAAATCGGCTCACCGATTTTTCAAATAAATCAACGATATTATAGATTAAAACCGACAATCAACCAAACAACGCGCTAACGGAATCTCCGAAATATATCCTCTTTATCGCATCAGCCAGCAATGAAGAGACGGAAAGAACCTCAATTTTAGCACACGCTTTAGTTCGATCATTGGGAGAAATTGTATCGGTAATAATAACTTTCTCTAATTTAGACTTCTCGATCCGCTCAATTGCGGGCCCGGAAAGTACCCCGTGGGTAGCCAGTCCATAAACTGCGGAGGCACCTTTATCAACCAGCGCATTGGCAGCCTGGGTCAAGGTTCCGGCGGTATCGATCATATCATCAAGTAAAATCGCAGTCTTGCCTTCGATCTCACCGATAACATTCATCACTTCCATGACATTGGGACCACTTCTCCGCTTGTCGATAATAGCCAGGGAAAGCTTTAGCTTTTTGGCAAAAGATCGAGCCCGCTCAACCCCACCGGCATCGGGAGAGACAACAACCAAATCACCCTTAATATGGTTTTTTACATAAGAGAGTAGAACCGGTGAAGCGTAGAGGTGGTCGACCGGGATATCGAAAAAACCCTGTATCTGACCGGCATGCAGATCAACTGTCAGGATTCTCTGAGCTCCGGCTACGGTCAGTAGATCGGCAACCAGTTTGGCTGTGATCGGGGCTCGAGGAGCAACCTTGCGATCCTGGCGAGCATAACCATAATAGGGAATAACGGCAGTAATCTCGGCCGCCGAAGCTCTTTTCAAAGCATCAATAATGATCAAGAGCTCCATCAGACTGGCATTCACCGGATCTGAAGTAGACTGCACCACGAAGACATGCATACCACGCATACTCTCGTGCAACTCGACCATTATCTCGCCGTCACTGAACCTTTTCACAATCCCTTTACTCAAGGGCTCACAAAGGTCTTTGCACAGGGCATTGGTAAGCAACGGATTGGAGTTTCCGCCAAAAATTTTCAATCGTTCCATACGCTGCAATGCCCGATTATTGTATATTGTCTATTTGAGAAACAATGATAAAAAAAAGAGACAACAAGTTTGGCAGGGGCGGCAGGATTCGAACCTGCGCATGCAGGCATCAAAAGCCTGTGTCTTACCGCTTGACGACGCCCCTACATTTTCAGCCTCGATAAAAGACCCGCCCCTAATATAGAAAAAGGCAACACAAGTCAAGCACGATATCTAGTTATAGTTGTTTTATTTTCATCATTAGTAACTATTCAGCTAACCCGCAAATTCAGGGGACACAATCCCGATTTCCTTCGGAGAATCGGGTTATGTCCCCTGAATTTACTAAATTTCATCAATAATAAGATACTTCTTTACTTACGCTGAATAGTTACCATCATTATCAGGTGTTAATATTTCGCGCCAGATAAAAAAGGCAACCGCTCTCCTGCCATTGGCGCCGGGCGGCAACTTCCGCCAAAGATGCAGTTTCCAAATCGGGATAAATAGCATAAACCACGGAGCCGCTGCCGCTCATTAAGGCCCCGAGCACCCCGTCGCTCTCCATCAGCCCTTGCTTGATTTCCGCAAGCAAGGAATAACGAGCCATAATTGGGGCCTCAAAATCATTCTCTAATGTATAATGGGTTGATTGTGATGTTGCCTTAAATTGCTCTACATCATAATTGACTGAACCCTCTTCGTCGACAGAAGCGTTAAGAGAAGCGTAGGCCGACGCTGTATTAATGGCGAAAGGTGGTTTTACAATTAGATAATAGCGTGGATGGGCTCTGCCCAAAGAGGCTAGACGATCTCCAATCCCTTCAACCAGTGAGAGTTCGGGATTAAGAAAAAAGGGGACATCGGCACCGATCGCGGTCGCGGCCTGCACCAGCTCAGACGGATTGAGTTTAAGCTCAAAAAACTTGTCGAGTAACTTTATGACACCGGCAGCATTACTGCTGCCGCCGCCCATACCGGCTCCGGCAGGAATTCTCTTATCGAGAAAAAAGTCCCAGGATCCAACTTTTTCCAAGCCCCGCTCCCGGGCTATCCCGGCCATCAACCGGGCCGCCTTGACAATCAGGTTGTCATCAGCATCAAGACCCATCATCTGTGGGCACTGCACGGAAAAACGGTTTTCCCGAGCCGACCGAAACTCACAATAGAGAGAATCGGCCAGTGAGACCGGCTCCATCACGGTATATAAATCGTGGTAACCATCGGCTCTTTTGCGAACTATTTTAAGACCCAGATTAACTTTTGCAGGCGTCATGAAAAAAGCGGTAAAGGTTGGCAGGATCATATTTTTACTCTATGGAAATACTTTTTTTCCCGATTTCAACATTTTTTTTGGTCAACAAAATTGTTAACACTCCATTTTTCAGGGCGGCCTTCACCTGCTCTGTATCAACCGGATCAGGCAGTAAAACTACCCTCTCAAAACGTCCGTAAACTCTCTCCAGGCAAAGAACTTCAGCCTTGCCGGAAGTATCGAAACTCTCTTCACGCCGCCCTTTAACCACGACTCTGTCAGAATAGACTAATAACTCAATCTGATCTTTCTCAATCCCCGGAACCTCGACCATGACCCGGTATTGATCACCAAAGTCAAAAAGATCTACCGCAGGAGACCAATGCGAACCCGGCTGCAGACCAAAAGGGGCTGCGTCCGGCTCAGAGGCCGCAAAAAACCGATCCATCTTGTTTTTCATAGAGAAAAGCATATCGAAGGTTTCATCTTTTTTTTTACTCATCGGTTACCTCCTTAAAAAACAAGAAAAAAGTTAATCCTTCAGCGTAATAACCTTAAAGCCACTACAAATGGTGTGAACATTGGCTTCGCCCGGCTTCGAGGAGGACACAGCTCAGATCGGCAAGCGGCTTTGCCGCCGCCTGGAGCAATGTCCCCGCATCGAGATAGTTTGAGGACTACATTATGCTGAATAGTTACGAAAAAAGTTAATCCTTCAGTACATTCTCAGTAAAGCACAGCAAAAAGGGCGTCACTCTCCAGACGACCGGGCTTCACCACCTGTAAAAATCCGTTGCCGGAAATCTTATTTTCCGCTGAAGACTGTAAACGAAGTAGAGCCCCGCCAAGAACTACTACTGCGTCACCTTCCGGAATTGAGTCAGTCAACAGATCATTCCGATCACAAGTAACCCTCCCTAAAAAGGGACCGCCACTTTCATGCAGTCGGAATTCAATTTCACCATTGGCCAAACTCTGCCAAAAAACCAGGTTTTCATCTTCTAACTCGGTTTCAGTTACCTCACGCATCAACCGTGAGCGATCTTCAGCAAAATAGTGGCCACTACGCCCGCCCTTTTTTTCGAGCAGGGCAACCTCACTTAAGATCATCGACTTATCAACGGCTTTACACATATCATAGACCGTCAGGCCGGCAATAGTTACGGCCGTTAAAGCCTCCATCTCAATGCCGGTTTGACCGGCAAGGGAAGCCTCGGCGACAATTATTATAGCAGATTGGGAAAAGAGAGGAATAAGTTCAACTCCAGCCCAGGAGAGGGGCAGAGGATGGCAGAGAGGAATAAGCTCCCCTGTCCGCTTGGCGGCCATAATTCCGGCCAGCCGGGCCGCGCCAAAGACATCTCCTTTGGCAAAACCTTGCGATGTTATCAGAGCAAGGGTTTCGGGAGCCATCAACAAACGCCCCCAAGCCCGAGCATAACGCCGGGTCACAGGTTTGTCGCCGACATCGACCATCGCCGCCTGCCCCCGAGTATCAAGGTGACTTAAAAGTGACATTTAACCACCAATTGTCGACATCATGCGAGCACATTTGCGCTCGACATTACAAGCCATCTCATGTTCGGCTGATTTACTCGCCACCGCCTGCCGGACAAGTTCACCAATCGCCGCAAAGTCACCTCCGGAGCGCAAAACTGTTTTCAGGTCATACTCATTATCGGAGAGCAAACAGGGACGTAAGAGACCATCAGCCGTAACTCGAATCCGATTACAGGTGGCACAAAAATGGCTGCTCATCGCCGTAATCACACCAATTCGACCGGGAGCCCCGGGCAGACGATAAAGTCGGGCCGGACCGCCCGATTCGGCAGCCACCGGCTCAAGTTCCCCGAGATTCTCGGAAATCCGCTCAAGCATCTGTTCCCCGGTAACCACCTTATCACCACTCCAGGTTGAGGAGGCACCAATCGGCATATACTCAATAAAACGAACATGCAGAGGAAATTTTTGGGTCAAGGCCGCAAAATCGAGCAGTTCATCGTCGTTGACCCCGCGCATAACCACGGCATTGATCTTAACCGGATCAAAACCAACCGCCAGCGCCGCCTCGATTCCAGCCCAGACTCGGTCAAAATAGTCTCGCCCGGTAATCTCTTTAAATCTTTTTCGATCAAGGGTGTCGAGACTGATATTGATACGCCGCAAACCGGCAGCTCGAAGTGAGCCGGCAAGCTTTTCCAACAACACGCCATTGGTTGTCAGACTAATATCATTGACTCCAACAATACCATTGAGAGAGCTGATAAGTGAGTCGATATGACGCCGCACCAAAGGCTCACCGCCGGTCAATCTGACCTTATCAACGCCTAAGGTCACGAGCACCCGAACCAACCGAACAATCTCTTCGTAGCTCAAAATCTGATCATGATGATTGTCGGAAAAAGTGGGTTCCGAACAATAAACACAACGAAGATTACACCGGTCAGTCACCGAAATCCGGACATAACTTACCTGGCGATTATGACCATCCTGTAAAGCCAACTTAAACATAAACTCAACCCACAAACGGATTATGACGAATCATGGTCTCTTCACGACCAGGACCGACGGAAACCAGCATCGCCTTGATACCAAGTTTATCTTCAATATAGCTAACATATTTTTTCGTATTTTCCGGCAGCAGATCATAATCAAGAATTTCCGAGATATCCTCATCCCAGCCCTCGAACTCAACCAGAACCGGCTCACAAGCTGCGAGATCTTCAATCGATGAAGGAAAATAGTCGATCACTTCGCCGCGTAAGCGATAAGCTTCACAGACCTTAATCGTTTCAAGTCCGGACAAAACATCAAGTTTGGTTAAGGCAAAATTGGTCAAACCATTGAGGAGCACGGTATAGCGCAAGGCGACCAGATCGAGCCAGCCGCAACGCCGCAGGCGACCGGTAGTCGTGCCGACCTCACCGCCTTTAACGCTTAAATGTTCACCAATCTGATCGTCAAGCTCACCCGGAAAAGGACCACTGCCGACCCTGGTAGTATAGGCTTTAACCACGCCGACAACCTCATCAATTGAGGTCACCCCAACCCCGGATGAAGCACAAGCATTGGCCGCCAGGGTTGAAGATGAGGTGACAAAAGGATAGGTACCGTGATCAATATCAAGCAACGTACCCTGGGCTCCTTCAAAGAGAATCGATTCCCCCTTTTCAAGATAGCCTAACATCTCATAGGGAACTTTCTTAATCGCCGGACGCACGATTGCGGCCGCCGCTTTAAGTTCATCGAGAATCAGCTCCAAAGAGACCGGCTCTTCACCGTAAATTTTCTCGAGCAAGAGATTATGTTGTTCAAGCAAAACTTCGAGCCGCTTGCGCAACACCTCTTCCGGGGCCAGAAGATCACCGAGCCTTAAGCCCCAACGCGCCATCTTGCTTTCATAAGCCGGACCGATACCACGTCCGGTCGTCCCGATTTTGGCTTCTCCCCGCTGCCGCTCCCGAGCCTGATCAAGACGACGATGACTTTCGAGAATCAGGTGGGCTTCATCACTCAAAACCAACTGGGAAAGAATCTCCCGGCCGCATTGAGTCTTCAACATCTCGATCTCTTCAAGCAGGATCTTCAGATCAATGACCACACCACTGCCGATCACACAGGTTTTACCGGGCCGCATAATCCCGGAGGGAATCAGATGCAGAGCATAACGCCGCCCTTCGATCACCAAAGTATGTCCGGCATTATTGCCGCCCTGAAAACGAACCACAACCTCAGCCCATTCAGTCAGGAGATCAACAATTTTACCTTTGCCCTCATCCCCCCACTGGGTTCCGATAAGCACTACATTTGCCATAATAATTCCTTAATTTATAGATAAATTTCTCTAACGGAGACTATATTCGGCAGATTCGCAAGTCCACTGACTACTGCCGCCTCAATCGAGCCGTCGATCTGCACCATCGAGAGCGACATTTCGCCGACGCCTTCACGACCAAACTGCATCCGCCCTATATTGATTCTGTTTTCACCCAGATATGAGCCGATCGAACCGATCACGCCGGGTTTATCATGAGCATAGATAACCAAAAGATGGCCATCCGGAATGGCTTCAATTTCAAACTGGTCGACTTTAACAATCCGGGGTTCGGTGTTCCCAAAAAGCGCCCCGGAAATCAGATGTTGATCACTGCCGTTTTTACCTATCAGTGAAATCATACTGGAGAAGTTGCCGGCCTCCTCACTCTTGGCTTCAACCACGGAGATACCACGCTCCTTGGCAATTGATGGAGCATTGACAAAATTCACCAGATCGCCAACCATCGGAGTCAACAAACCTTTAAGCAGAGCCGTAGTCAGGGGCGCCGTATCATGATCGGTAACCTTGCCCTTGTACTCGATACGAACCTCACTCAAACCGCAATTATTTCCACTGCAGAGCTGGGTATAGAAACGACCCATCTTTTCCGCCAAAGCGAGATATGGACCGGTCACCTTCAGCACTTCCGCACTGACCCCGGGCACATTAAGCGCGTTAACAATGGTACCGTCGCTAAGATAGTCGGCAATCTGTTCGGCAATGGCCACCGCGACATTGACTTGGGCCTCATCGGTCGAAGCCCCTAAATGAGGCGTGCAGATAAAATTATCAAGGGTGAAAAGCGGATGATCGGAAGCCGGAGGCTCCTCCTCGAACACATCAAAAGCCGCCCCGCTCACCTGACCATCGCGCAAGGCTTCATAAAGATCGTCCTCTTTAATGATACCACCCCGGGCACAATTGATAATCCGCACGCTGTCTTTCATCAGAGCAAAGCTTTCCCGGTTGATCATATGCCGGGTATCTTTAGTCATTGGGGTGTGCACCGAGATATAGTCGGCCCGCCGAAAAAGGTCTTCCAATGAGACCAGTTCGATATCCATATTGGCGGCTTTCTCTTCCGAGATAAACGGATCAAAAGCGACAACCTTCATCTTTAAGCCTTGGGCCCGATCCGCGACGATGGCTCCGATATTACCCAGTCCGACGACACCCAAAACTTTATTAAAGAGCTCCTTGCCCATAAAACGGCTCTTCTCCCACTTGCCGCTCTTCATCGACGAAGTCGCCTGCGGGATATTGCGGCTTAAAGCCAGCATCATTGAGACGGTGTGCTCGGCTGTGGTGATCGTGTTACCTTTCGGCGTATTCATAACCACAATACCACGCGCCGTCGCCGTCGGGATATCAACATTATCAACCCCGATTCCGGCGCGGCCGACAACCTTCAGACGATCCGCCGCAGCAATCACCTCAGGAGTCACCTTGGTCGCACTGCGAATCGCCAGACCATCATACTCACCAATTACCGCAAGCAGCTCTTCGGGCGCCATGCCGACCTTGACATCAACCTCGACATCATCATAACCGGCAAACACCTCAACCCCTTTCGGAGACATCTTATCACTAACTAAAACTTTAAATTTACTCAATTTTTAACCTCTGTACTGATAATATAATGGAACAAGCGCCAAAAAGAACAAGAGAAGCAACTTCCTATAGTTAAAGTGGTGGACAGCTGTCAAGGCAAAAATCAATGTAACTATTCAGCGTAATCACCTTAAAGCCACTACAAATGGTGCGAACATTGGCTTCGCCCGGCTTCGAGGGGGACACAGCTCAGATCGGCATAAAGGCTTGCGCCGCCGCCTGGAGCAATGTCCCC
>JAYEGS010000311.1:0-32850 GCA_034659215.1 Pseudomonadota bacterium
TCAGACAATTTGAGTTTTTATTTATAGCGTTATAATAGATTGTGGAGTAAAATTATGTCAGGTCATAATAAGTGGAGTAGTATTAAACATAAGAAAGGTGCGGCTGATGCCAAGCGGGGTAAGATATTTACCAAGATAATTAAGGAGATTATTGTTGCGGCCCGGGGCGGGGGGGGTGATCCGGATATGAATCCCCGTTTGCGCACGGCTGTCGCTACAGCCAAATCTGCGAATATGCCGAAAGACAATATCGAACGGGCGATCAAGAAAGGCAGCGGCGATCTCGATGGGGTCAATTACGAAGAGTTTACGTATGAAGGTTATGGTCCGGGTGGGGCCGCCATTTTACTTGATATCCTGACTGACAATAAAAATCGGGCGGCCGCCGATGTCCGTTATATTTTTAATAAAGGCAATGGTAATTTAGGTGAAAACGGGTGTGTCGCCTGGATCTTTGAGACCAAAGGTGTTATTATTTGCGAGCGTGATAAGGTCGATGCGGAAAACCTCTTTGAGCTTGCGCTTGAAGCCGGGGCTGATGATGTTATTGATGAGGCGGGTTCAGAGATCATAGAGGTCTATACCGCTCCTGACGCTTTCGAGGAAGTTCGTCTAGCCTTAGAGAATGCGGGGGTCGAGATGGTTTCGGCCGAGGTCGACAAGGTTCCTTCAAATACGGTTGACCTGGAGGGTAAGCACGCGGAGCAGATGTTGCGCTTGATGGATAATCTTGAAGATTGTGACGATATTCAAAAGGTCTACTCCAATTTTGATATTGATGATGCCCTGCTCGAAGAGTTACAAGGTTGATGTAATATGCTGGTTTTAGGCGTCGACCCCGGCAGTGCGGTTACCGGTTTTGGTTTTGTTGAAAGTGTTGCCGGTCAGCTTAAGTATTGTCATGATGAGCAGTTAAAACTGCCGGCTAAGGCCGACGTCGGGGAAAAGTTAGCGTTACTCTATGATCATACGTCTGACTTATTGCTCAAATATAAGCCGGATCAACTGGCGGTTGAGGGGATTTTTTACGGCTGTAACGTGAAAAGCATGTTAGTATTAGGCCAGGCACGCGGAGCCGTGATGGTCGCCGGGGCGAAATTTAATCTCGCTATCCATGAATATCCTCCGGCTTTGGTCAAACAGGCTGTAGTCGGTTATGGTAAGGCAACGAAGGAGCAGATTCAGCACATGGTTAAATTGTTGTTAAAAATCCCGGCGCTTGCCGGTGAACATGCGGCCGATGCGCTGGCGGTTGCAATATGTCACCATCAGGCCCGTCTCCAGGATTGGCAGCGCTCATGATTGGCCGAATCCGCGGGTTATTGGTTTATAAAGGGAGTGATGAAGTTATCGTCGAGGCTGGTGGAGTGGGTTATCGATTGTCGATTTCGGCGACTACCGGTGATCAGCTTCCCGCCTTGGAAGAAGAGGTGGTTTTGTGGGTTACGACAAAACTGCGGGATGATGCGATTCATCTTTACGGTTTTTTCGAACGTCGTGAACAGATGATGTTTTTGCGCCTCCTTAAAGTTAATGGCGTCGGGCCGAAGTTGGCCTTTGCGATTATCTCCGGGGGTGATCTGGGTCGGCTTGAGGGCCAACTCATTAATCAGGAGGTTGAAGAGCTGGCTAAGTTGCCGGGTGTCGGAAAAAAACTTTCCCGCCGGCTGGTATTGGAGCTTGGAGAACTATTGAAAAAGGAACTCGGTGAGTTACCATTGTCGGATCTTGCCGGTCATCCGGCAGGGGGCTCGGTTAAGAGCACTGTCCTGGCCCAGGAGTTGATGGCTGCCCTGCAAGCTTTAGGGTACCGAAGTAGTGAGGTTGAGACGATTACGACACGACTGTTGCGAGAACATCCGGGATTAGGGCTTGAAGCACTCCTGAAGCTGGTTTTACAGGAGCTTCATAGTGGCTGATGAACGTCTGTTGGAAGCGTCCGTAATTGCGGCTGACGGCCCCATCGAAGAGGGCCTACGACCGCAACAGTTGCTAAACTATGTCGGCCAGAAAAAAGCGGTAACTAACCTCAAGGTTTTTATTGAGGCGGCCAGAGGCCGGGCTGAAGCGCTTGATCACCTGCTTCTTTACGGCCCTCCGGGGTTGGGAAAAACGACCTTGTCCCGTATTGTCGCCGCTGAAATGGGAGCTCAGATACGCGGTACATCGGGGCCTGCAATCTCTCGGGCCGGTGATTTAGCGGCCATCTTGACTAACCTGCAACCTCATGATATTCTTTTTATCGATGAAATCCATCGCCTTAATCGGGTTGTAGAAGAGATTCTCTATCCGGCGCTTGAGGATTTCAAGATCGATATTATTATTGGTCAAGGCCCGGCGGCGCGTTCCATCTCCCTTGATTTGCCGCCCTTTACTCTGGTTGGGGCGACCACCAGGGTTGGACTTCTCTCTTCACCTCTACGAGATCGTTTCGGCATTGTCATGCGACTTGAATTCTATGAGGTTGATGAACTGGCCAATATTATTGTCCGTTCGGCCCGAATTCTTGAAATTAAGATTGAAGATGAAGGAGCCTTAGAGATTGCCCGGCGTTCAAGGGGGACTCCCAGGATTGCTAATCGCCTCCTCAAACGGGTGCGAGACTTTGCCCAGGTTGATGGCCTTGATTTTATCTCTCAGCCCACAGCGGCCAGTGCCCTTAACAGCCTTGAGATTGATGAACGTGGCTTTGACAACCTTGACCGCCTCTTTATGGACGCTATTATTAATAAATTTAATGGTGGCCCGGTCGGAATTGAGACCCTGGCGGCGATGTTGAACGAGGAATCGGATACTTTGGAGGATGTCTGTGAGCCTTTTCTCCTGCAGGCCGGCTTTTTGGCTCGAACCCCCAGAGGTCGTGTGGTGACCCGTTTAGCCCGTGAATATTTCACCTGAATTTGCGGGTTAGCTGAATAGTTACAAAAAAATTGTATTGTTACTTGACTTTTCCCCGTGGTTGTTGTTACTGATTGTGTAGTAAAAGAAAATTTTAACACGCAGGGTGGTTATGGCGAGTTTTGCTGAATTTGCTGTTCGTGATTGGGTCGCTTATGTCGTCGGTCGGCAAAATATCCAGAAAGGCTTATTGGCTTCATTTTTGGAGCGTGAGTTTGGTTTCTTTTGTCAGGTGGCTGAGAAGGAGTCTGATCGGCCTCCGTCAAATCTGGCTGGGGATCGTCATCTGTTATTGTTGCGTGACTGTTCCGGTGATGATGCTGAATCTTTAATCTCCTACCTCGACGGTTTTGGTGATCGTCTGTTGGGTGATGAGAAGATTCATGTAGCTCTGATTAATCTTGATCCAGATCTAGATGTTGAAGCTACGATGTTGCGCCGAGGGGTGCGCGGGGTTGTTAATGGTAAGGTTGCTCCCAAACTTCTGATTCGCTTTATCCGGGCGGTTGTTGGTGGGGAACTCTGGTTTCCACGTCACTTGGTTAGTCGTTGTATTCTTGAAAGTCGGTTACAGATCTCTAGTGATGGTGAAAATAATTCTCCGATGCCCATTTTGACTGTAAGCTTATCTGGTCGGGAGCGGGAAGTCTTAATGGAAATCGGTGTTGGCTCGACTAATGATCAGATTGCAGATCATCTCTGTATCAGTCAACATACCGTGAAAAGTCATATCTATAGTATTTTTCGTAAAATCAATGTTCCCAACCGCCTTCAGGCGGCGCTCTGGGCGTCCAAATATCTTTCCTGATCCTTTTCCCATAAAAATAATACTATTTTCATACTTTCGACTGATTGATTTTTATATAATCTTATAGTAGATTTAATATACATTAGGCTATGAGTTAGAAATAATCAGCCTTGCTGTGAGTATGTAGTTCGTAATTTAAGATAAAACAGGTGATGTTATGGAAAGAAGAGTAGTGACCAGATATAATCTTCAGGTTCCGGCTCATGTAGAAACTTTGCTTAGTGGTGATCTGCAGACGTTTGAATGGAAAACCCGTGACGTCTCTTCCAGTGGAGCTTTTCTTTTGACCGAAGGCCAGAGGTTGGAAAATGGGACTGATGTCAAGGTCAATCTCTTTCTCAACTCTTTTTCAGGAACCGGTTCATGGGTCAAAATGAATGGTCGGGTGGTTCGCTTTGAGAATGAAGGGATAGGAGTCTGTTTTGATGGTCACTATCAGTTTGTCAATGAAGCTCCCGATCTTGATATGTAGTTTCAGGGTCTGAAATAGTATTTAATATTTATTAAGACCAGGGCAGCGTTGCTGTGCTGGTCTTTTTTAGTTGAAAGGGGGTAGAAATATGAGTGTATTGGTAACCGGGGCTGCCGGTTTTATAGGTTTTCATGTTAGTCGGAGGCTTTTAGCTGATGGGGTAAGGGTTGTTGGACTCGACAATCTTAATGATTACTATGATGTCGGTCTGAAAAAAGATCGACTTGAAATTTTGCGCAAAGAGAAGAACTTCTCATTTGCTGAGCTTGATTTGGTTGATAGCAACGGGATGCAAAAGTTCTTTAAAGAGAACTCCTTTGAGCAGGTCATCAATCTTGCCGCTCAGGCCGGGGTTCGTTACAGTCTGGAAAATCCCAAGGCTTATGTGGACAGTAATCTTTCCGGTTTTCTCAATATTCTTGAAGGCTGTCGCCATAACCGGGTTGAACATCTGATCTATGCTTCATCAAGTTCAGTCTATGGCCTCAATACCCGGATGCCATTTTCCGTGCATGATAATGTTGATCATCCGCTCAGTCTTTATGCTGCCAGCAAGAAGGCCAATGAGCTCATGGCCCATGCCTACAGCCATCTTTATGATATGCCGGTTACGGGGTTGCGTTTTTTTACGGTTTACGGGCCTTGGGGGCGGCCGGATATGGCTCTCTTTCTCTTTACTCGGGCTATTTTGGCCGGAGAGCCGATACAGGTATTTAATCAAGGTAGAATGCAGCGTGATTTTACCTATATTGATGATATTGTTGAGGGGATTGTTCGTCTTCTCCCCCAACTTCCAGCCCTTAATAGCGATTGGAACGGAGCTTCACCTGATCCCGGCAGTAGTCCGGCCCCTTATCGTCTCTACAATATCGGTAATCACAGCCCGGTGGAATTGCTTGATTTTATTGCTTTAATTGAGAAGAATTTAGGTCGCAAAGCAATAAAAGAGATGCTGCCTATGCAACCCGGGGATGTTCCGGCGACCTATGCCGATGTTGCTGATCTTCAGGCGGCCGTCGGTTTCAGCCCGAAAACACCATTAGAAACAGGAATTAAAGAATTTGTGGGTTGGTATCGTGAATATTATGGATGTTAAGCATTAAGATGGATCAAAAAAAGGGCGGCTTTTAGGCCGCCCTTTTCAGTTTTATTTATGTCTTCTTAGCCCATAGCGCTGAAAATGGTACCTGGTTGGCTGGCATTACCGGCCGTCGGGCCGGCTCCGAATTGCCCATAGCTTTGCTGGAGAGGGTTGTTTTCGGGCTGTTGGTTGTTGGCGCTAGCGGTTTGTGGTTCAGGGGTTGGGCTTTCATTTAAGGTTGATACGGTAGTAGATTCAGTTTGGGGGGGCTGTGTCGGCGGGCTTGATTCCTTGGTTTCGCCTATTTCCGACGGGACATTTTGTGGAGCTTGTTCAACTTGCAACGGAGCTCCGACTTCGCTTTCCGGGGAGGGTGCCAGAGTTTCCGGTGGTGTTGCTCCTTCATTCGCGCCAAAGGGTAGTTGGTTTGCAGGGGCTTCATTTCCCTGCTGTTGTTGTAAGGCTGCCGCCTGCTCACTTATCTCAAGTTGCTCCGTGGTCTGGTTAAAATAGTTCTCTACGGGGCTTGGGCTTGCCTCAGTCTCTTGAGCTTGTTGTTCTTGGGGTTCCGGCGTCTCCGGGGTGTAAACTTCCGGGGCTTCGGCTCCGCGAAATACGGCTGTAGTGGTTTCTTGAGAGAGGTTAGGGTTCCCGTAAAAAGCATTCATTTGTGAAAGCATTGACACATTGGCGCTTGCCGGTTGGGTTTCCATTTTTAACTCCTTTCTCGATCACTGTTTGGGGTCTGTTTTGCACTTTCTCCTGCACAGACCTCTCGCAGTCTAATCAGCTTATGTTTAGTACATTAACATATAAGGGCGGAAAAAGCAAATAATCGGCAAGGGTGAGAGATTTTGGAGGCCGCAGGGCTAATTGTCTTCTTTGAATTGCAGGTTGTAAAGGTTAGCGTACTCGCCTTCTCTTTCTAATAACTCTTGATGGCTGCCAATCTCAACGATGCGGCCATCGGCCATGGTCACGATGCGGTCGGCGTGGGTAATGGTTGAGAGGCGATGGGCGATAACCAGAGTGGTGCGATCTTCCATCAGGTAGTTAATTGCCTCTTGAACTTCGCGTTCTGATTCCGTATCCAGGGATGAGGTTGCTTCATCAAGGATTAGGATGGGTGAGTTTTTGAGCAATGCTCGGGCAATTGAGAGGCGTTGTTGCTGACCGCCCGAGAGCTTGACTCCGTTTTCACCGACGATGGTATCGTAAGATAGTGGTAGTTTACAGATAAACTCATGTGCATTAGCCGATTTTGCTGCGGCAATGAGCTCTTCATCTTCCACGTCCGAGCGCCCGTAAGTAATATTATTACGCACGGTGTCATTAAAAAGAATTGTCTGTTGTGAGACGATGGATATTTGTTGGCGAAGAGAGGCTTGAGTGAGCTCACGAATATCATGGCCGTCGATGCTTATTTTCCCGCTCTTTACATCATAAAAACGAGGTAGAAGGTTGACCAATGTCGTTTTACCGCTGCCGCTGCGACCGACAATGGCAACTGTTTCACCTTTTTTAACAGTTAAGGATACTTCTTCTAAAACCTTTTCTTCTTCATAGCTGAAATCAATTTCATCGAAGCATATCGTTTCCTGGAAAGGGGGGAGGTCGATAGGGTTCGGGGCATCTTTTATTTCAGGTTTCGTATCCAGGAGTTCAAAGACCCGGGTGCCGGCAGCCAAGGCTTCCTGAACTTGGTTGTTGCTGCGATTGAGGCTGCGAATCGGGCCGTAAAGCATAAAGAGGGCGGTCATGAAAGAGAAGAAACTGCCCGGAGTTGAGTGACCACTGATAACCTGAGTGCCGCCATACCAGATGACTGCTGCTGCCGCGAAGCCGCCAAAGCATTCTGAAATCGGAGCCGTCAGCGATTTTACTTTAAGGCGTTTGATCATCAGACGGAAAAGTTTTTCATTGATGCGGTAAAATTCACTGCGGTTATAAGCTTCCATGGTGAAAGCCTTGATAATGCGGATGCCGGTAAAGCTCTCTTGTAAAAAGGCGGTAAGTTCAGCAACCTGAGATTGACCTTTTTTACTGAAGCGACGTAACTTACGGCTATATTTGATGATTGGAAAAAAGAGCAGCGGAAGAATTACGAGAGCGATGATGGCGAGCTGCCAATCACGATAGAAGAGTACCCCGATAAGGCCTAAAGCGGTAAAAATCTGTTTCAAGAGACCGGCGATCACGCTCGAGACCGAGCGTTGGATCATGGCAATATCATAGATCACACGAGAGGTCAAAACCCCACTGGGAATCGCAGTGAAAAATGAGAGTGAGAGGCTCTGGATATGGTAGTAGACCTCTTCTCTGATATTGGCCACAATCCGGTTACCGACAAAGCCGATGAAATATGATTGCATGTAGTTGGCCACCCCTTTGACCAGAAAAATGGCAACTAGACCAAGGGGCAGGAGTTTGAGCATCGTCGCATCTTGTTTGAGGAAAATATCATCAAGGGCCGGCTTGACCAAGAAGGCGATAGCCGAAGTCAGCAGAGAGAAGATGATCATAAAAAAGATCGATATTAAGAGCTGTGGCCAGAGAGGCTTGGCGTACTCCAGTAAGCGACGGTAATTATTCATTTCCCCTCAATACGGTTATTATGGCATCGGCGGCCCGTTGAGGGGCACCGGCTTTTCCCAGACGTTTTTTAAGAGCTTTGAGTTCAAGGCAAATCTTAATGTAATTTTCAGAGTTGTCAAAAAGGGTTCTCATTTTGGCCGCGATCTTTTCCGGATGTGTATCACCCTGAATCAGTTCCGGAACAATCTCTTTTTCGGCAATCAGGTTTACAAGACTGATGTGGGGGACTGAGATCAATCTTTTTCCGAGTTGATAGGAGAGTTCGTTGACTCTGTAGATGACCACCATCGGGACTTCGGCCAAAGCGGTTTCAAGGGTTGCCGTACCCGATGTAACCAGGGCAAAAGAGACCTTTTGCAGGGCCTGTGAAAGAGGTTGGCGGAGCAAGGTGACCTTATCGTTCAGGCTGGCCGGTATCATCTTTTTGACGAATTCGATAGCGATTGATGGAGCCACCGGAATCAGGAAACGAGTGTTCGGTTGCTCTCTTGAGTAGAGTCGGGCCGCAGTCAGCATCAGCGGCAGCAGGCGCTTTATTTCACCGCTACGGCTGCCGGGGATTAGTGCAATATATGGTTTTTCATTACGGGGTTTGCAGTGAAAAGATTTAAACTCATCCAGTAGCGGATGACCAACATATTCGACCGCAACCCCGCGACGGCGATAAAATTCTTCTTCAAATGGCAGGATGACCAGAATCTTTTCTACCAGTTTATTAATACTTTCGACTCGCCCTTGCCGCCAGGCCCAGACCTGAGGGCTGATGTAGTAGACAATTGGAATCTTGAGTCGGCGGGCATAAGGGGCGACCAGGTGGAGATTGAAATCGGGGAAATCAATTAGAACCAGCAGGTCGGGGCGGGATTCTCTCAGATGTTTGCGGATGGCTCTACAACCTGCGAGAATATCAGGCAGGCGGCTGACAACCTCGGCAATGCCGACCACGGCCAAACGGGCTGAAGGGAAAATTAATTCAACCCCGTTTTTTTTCATCTTTTGCCCACCGATACCGGAGAGCCTGATCTGCGGTAATTGTCGGCGCAGGGCTGCGGCCAGGTTGGCCCCGTGGAAATCACCGGAATCTTCACCGGCGACAATAACTATGTGAGGTTCAGAGTTCAAGGTCAATTCTGCAACGTTAGACATCAATCCAGGTATGTTGTTGTTCCTGAATTTTCTCTTTTATACGGATTGCGGTTGATAGGGCCAAAAGACCTTCGTCGCCGCTGATGATCGGTTTTCGGCGCCTACGGACGGCATCAATAAAGTCCTCTATTTCAAGTAACAGATTATCACTTTTCGGAAAAGTCAGCTCTTCAGTTGTGATCTTGGGTAGTGGCTCAATATAGGTGCCTTCCTGGCGTTTGCAAATGGTGGCTGAAAAATTGCCGAAGTCAAGAGAAAAATAGCTGTCCGGCTGAAAAACCCTGATCCTGCGTTCAGGGTTTAAGGAGACCCGGCTTGCGGTCAGGTTGGCCACTGCGCCACTTTCGAAATGAAGACGCACATTGGCAATATCGGTTTGTGATGATATCACCGGAACCCCAACCGCATCAATGCTGGTGATCGGACTGCGGATTATCTCATGAACCAGGTCGAGGTCGTGGATCATGAGGTCGAGGATGACATCAATATCAACACTGCGGAAACTGAAAGGGGAGAGTCTGTGGACTTCGATAAAACGTGGATTATGCAAAAAATCACGGGTTTTAGTGAAGGCCGGATTAAAACGCTCCAGGAGTCCGACCTGAAGAATACATTGGTGCTCTTTCGCCAGTTTAATCAGAGTTTTAGCTTCGGCTTCGGTCGTTGTAATCGGTTTTTCAATCAGAATGTCAAGGCCTTGAAGCAGAGCCTTTTGGGACAACTCAAAATGGGCCGAAGTTGGGGCGGCAATGGAGACTACATGACACTGTGAAAGCAACTCGTCAAGGTCGTCAAAGGCCGGAACTGAGAGCTTTGTGGCGATTTCCAGAGCCCGGTTGCGGTCAAGGTCGTAGACCCCAACTAGTTCGACATGGTCAAGCTGAGCATATTTGTCGGCATGATAGGCTCCGAGATGACCGACGCCGATAACTCCCGCCTTGATAATTTTTAACTCTTCTATTTTCTTCGACATACGCCCCGTTTCGACTGTTTTATAAAGTTTATCATATGTACTACTTCAGGAATATTTTCGACCTCATTTTCAACCCTCTCAATCGCTTTGACCAGTGAAAGTCCGGTTGTGCGAAAGATGATGCGAAAGGCCTGGTTAATGGTTCTTATGGTCTCTTTGCTGAAATCATGTCGCTTTAAGCCTTCGTTGTTGAGGCCGTAGAGTTTGGTATGGTTGCCATTGGCCAGGACATAGGGCGGGATATCCTGAGAAACGCCGGAAGCTCCACCAATGAAGGCGTAGGCCCCGATCCGACAAAATTGATGAACGGCACTCAAACCCCCGATAATCGCGTGATCCCCAACCTCGCTGTGACCGCCAAACGTGGCTCCATTTGAGAGGATGATATGGTTACCAAACTGACAGTCGTGGGCGATATGGGAGTAGGCCATAATAAAGTTGTGTGAGCCGATGCCCGTACAACCTCCGCCGTGTGCGGTTCCGCGACTGATGGTCGCATATTCTCTGACCACGGTGTGGTTGCCGATGATAAGTTCCGACCTGCCTTCTTCGTGTTTGAGATCCTGCGGGTCAGTGCCGACCAGGGCATAGGGGTAGATGCGGCAAGATGAACCAATAGTAGTTTTGCCTTTGACTGTGGCATGATGGTCAATAATCGTGCCGCTGCCAATCTCGACTTCGCCCTCGATAACGGCATATGCTCCGATAGTTACATCATCAGCGATGACAGTCTGATCTGAAAGTATAGCTGTTGGATGGATTGTTGACATTTTAGTTTCCTACACTGGCCATCATTTCCGCTTCACAGACCAGAGTTCCATCGACTTCCGCCCGGCCGGCAAATTTCCAGATGTTACGGCGTTGATTGATCAGTTTCATGGTCATAATTAAGGTGTCACCCGGTTGTACCGGTTTCCGGAAGCGGGCTTTATCAATACTCATGAAAAATACTTTGGTGTCCGGTTCTTCGGCCACCTTGAGGTTCAATGACTCCAGGGCAAAAATTCCACCGGTCTGGGCCAGGGCTTCGATAATTAAAACCCCCGGCATGACCGGATACGAGGGGAAATGACCGCCGAAAAAAGGTTCGTTGATGGTCACATTTTTGCAACCGACGATACTGCTGCCCGGGGTTAAGTCAATGATTTTATCTACCAGCAGAAAAGGATAGCGATGCGGTAGGTAGCGCATGATCTGCTGGATATCCATTAGTGGTGACGGCATACTCTATCCTGTTATTTATTTTTTTTGTAACTATTCAGCTAACCCGTAAATTCAGGGGACACAATCCCGATTTCCTACGGAGAATCAGGTTATGTCCCCAGAATTTACTGAAATCCATCAATATTCGGTGCTTTTCTACTTATGCTGAATAGTTACTTTTTTTTCTGGTTGTTTTCGATCCACTTATCGTAAGCTTTGATGAGCGCATCAGTGACATCGTTGCTCTCATCTGCATAGATAATGCCGCTTCGTTTTTCAAGGATGAGCTGATAATTGCCGGTTTTGCCGAATTCCGTGGTCACTGCTTCCAGTTCTTTCAACATCTTTTTAAGGAATTCACCTTCGAGTTCTTTCATATCTTTTTCAGAATCGGAAACAAAGAGTTTGAAATCACGTACCATTTTCTGGTAACTGTTTTCCTTCTCCTTGCGTTTTTCCGGGCTCAGCATCATTCCCTGGCGTTCCAGTTCTTCTTTCAGGGTTGAAATTTCAGCCTGCTTTTTCTGTAATTCGGCTCGCAGTTCTTCCTGTTTGGCCTGCATTTTACCTTTGGCAATTTGACCTTGAGCGGAAAGGGCCATGACTTTTTGCAAGTCGATATAGCCGAACCTGAATCCCTGGTCTGCGGCTTGAGCTGATCCGAGGCTCATAATCAACATGCCCATAGCGATTACTGTAATTAGTAGATACTTTTTCATTCTTTGCTCCTTGGTTAAAATTTATGGTTAGCAGATGGTATATCAATATTTTCGTAACTATTCAGCCTTAAAAGAAAGTACCGACCGAAAAATCCCAGACGCTATCTTCTTCATCATCTTCCGGACTCAGATTAAAGCCCCACTCGATGCGCAAGGGGCCCATCGGCGATTTCCAGCGAACTCCGAAACCGACACTGTGGCGCAGGTCAAAACTTAAAGCTTCATTATCATCAAAAGCTTTACCGGCATCATAGAAGATAACACCCTTAAGGCCCATATTGTCAATTAGTGAGAATATCCACTCGGCACTTAAGATAAGCTCTTTGGTGCCGCCGATGACATCGCCGTTTTCATCTTCCGGCCCGGCTTCGCCAAAATCAAAACCCCGCACGGTCTTGAGCCCGCCGACGTAGAAGCGTTCATAGAGCGGCAGACTCTGACCACTGTAACCATCAGCGTAACTCACACGTCCCCAGAGATGAAAGGCGCTGTCCCACTTGAAAGGATAGAACTTGTGGCCTTCAAAAATGGCTTTGTAAAAATCGTTGTCAAAACCTAAAGGTCCACCGGCAAAAACTAAGGTTCCCTTGAGTTTATAACCTCGAGTCGGGAAAAGATAGTTGTCACGCTTGTCCCGGGTTATAGAGAAATAGACCTGGCTGGTGGTTGAAGTTCCATATTCGTCCAGGATATAGTCGGACGCGGTCGAGCTGATATTGTCAATCTTGACTTTTTCCCAGCGGTAACCGGCCGACCAACTGGTGTATTCATCGATCGGTTTGCCGACGCTGACCCGAAACCCCTGTTGGACGGTGTCATAGGCATCATATTCATATTCTTCATTATAAATATTGAGCCCGGCACTCATGTCCATGTCAAGAAAATAGGGGTCGGTCAAGCCGATATTGTAGAACTGGCGCGCGCCTGAAAGTTCAACGTTGAAGGTTGCATCAAGACCTTTACCGAGCCAGTTCGTTTGGGAGATATTGGCCACCCCGATAATACTGTCGACCGTGCTGTAACCAAGCCCGACGCTGAAGGCTCCGGTTGAACCTTCAACAACTTTTACGTTGACATCGATGGTTTCATCGTCGTTCTGGATGGTCTGGATATCGGCTTCTGAAAAGAACTGGGTGTTGTTGAGCCGCTCCCGGCTTCGTTTGAGGGCCGAGCCACTGAAAAGATCACCTTCGGAGAACCTGAGTTCACGGCGAATGACCTTATCCCGGGTTTTGGTGTTACCGGCGATATTGATGCGGCCGAAGAGAAACTTGGTGCCTCGGTTGATATGGTAAGAGACACTAATTGTCCGTTTTTCCGGATCTATTTGGGTTCGTGGATCAATATCAACATAGGCATGGCCACGGTCAGCGTAAAAGTTGGAGAGGGTTTCAATGTCATTTTGCAGTTTAAGATTGCTGAAGGTTTCGCCGGTTTTTCCCTGGAGAACTCTGAGCAGGTTGTCGGTCATCTCCGGCTCACCTTCAGGATCAACGACTTCAACTTTTCCCATCGTGAAGACTTCGCCCTCTTCAATGTCGTAGTCGAGATATATCCATTTGCGGTTATCGTCAAGTGTGATTTTGGCTTTGCTGATTCGAACCTGGACGTAGCCTTCACTTAAATAAAATGATTTGAGCAGTTTGGCATCATTGCTGAGTTGGTCTTTTTTAAGGATACCGGCATCAGTGATCCAGCTTAAGAAAAAACTGTAGGTTTTGGTCTGCAGCTTACGCCGTAAAGTCCATGAACTGAAGTTGTCATTGCCATGAAAATTAATTTTTTTGACATAACATTTAGGACCTTCGTCGATGATGAAAATAACCTGGATTCGGCTCTTGCCCGCCCTTACCGTTTTAGTCTTGATGCGAACCGAGTAGAAACCTTCCTCCTGATAGAAGGCCTTCATTTTTTCAAGACTCTCCTGGAGGCGTTCTTCATTGAGGATGTTAAAGGTGTGTAAGGTGATCTCTTTAAGCAGGTCTTTGCGTTTTACCTTTTTATTGCCTTTGATGACGATTGCACTGATGGTTGGTTTTTCAACCACAATGATCGCGACTTCCACCCCGTCTCCGACGGCTGCCAGGTTGATCATCAAGTTATCGAAAAAGCCTAAGCTGAAAAGAGCCTTGAGATCTTGATCCAAAGTGGTCATTGAAAGCTGCTCGCCGACTTTGGTTTTCATCTTGTCGGTTATCGTGTCTTTAGTAACCTTCTGGTTACCAAGAACGACAATCTCAACAACTCTTTTTTCTTCGAAGCTCTCTTCAGTGGCCCAAGTTAAAGAAGGACTGCAAAAGCAGAGAAGAAACGACAGGAGTCCTGTCATTAGCAACAGGCTACGAAAGTTTTGGCGAAAAATAGAGGTGTATATCATTTATGTTAAAAAGTATATTTTAATAAAAATGTTAAAAATTAGGTTTCTGCAATCAGGCCGTTTTCGATAAAGATAGTACGATCCATTTGGGCTGCCAGGCGTTGACTGTGGGTTACCAGTAACAGTGTGGTGTTGTATTCCCGGTTAAACTCCAGGAGTAGATCAACTATCTCCTGGCTGGTGCCGGCATCAAGATTGCCGGTGGGTTCATCAGCTAAAACCGCCTGAGGTCGCATGATCAAGGCGCGAGCCAAGGCCACCCGTTGTTGTTCTCCTCCCGAGAGTTCCCCGGGTTTATGGTTCAGGCGTTCTTTAAGCCCGACTTGTTGCAGGAGTCGGCTTGCCATCTTTTTAGCTTCGGGCATCGATATATTATTGATCAAGGCCGGGGTCATGACGTTTTCCAAGGCGCTGAATTCCGGGAGAAGGTGGTGAAATTGGAAGACAAAACCAAGACTTAAATTGCGCCATTTTGCAAGCTCTTTTTCGGAGCGGGAAAAAATATCTACTCCCATGAAACTGACGCTACCGCTGGTCGGTTTATCAAGTGAACCAATAATTTGCAATAAGGTACTTTTCCCGGTACCTGATTCACCACAGATAGCGATACGTTCTCCAGCCTCAACAGTAAAATCAAGCCCTTTTAGAACAGAAATCTCCCGTTTGTCGAGAAAAAAACTTTTTTTCAGGGCTTCCACTTTAATCATGATAGCTTCCCACTCCCTATTCGTAGCGCAAGGCTTCGGCCGGCAGCAGGCGGGAAGCGCGATAGGATGGGTAGAGGGTTGCCACAAAGGAGAGCACCAGAGAGAGGCCGGCGGTGGCAACCAAATGGAAAATTTGCAGATCTACCGGTAGGGATGTTTCAAAATAGTAGACATCACCCGGTAGGGTGATAAAGTCGTAGCGCTTAAGAATTTCACAGAGAACCAGAGAGCCGATCAAGCCTAAGATGGTTCCGGCAAAACCGATTATCATCCCCTCCCAGATAAAGACCCGCATTATGCGCAGGGCCGAGAGTCCCATAGTTTTGAGAATCGCGATCTCTTTATGTTTTTCCATGACCACCATGATCAGGGTTGAGATGATATTGAAGGCGGCGACCATAATAATCAGTGCCAGGATGATGAACATGGTGATTCGTTCAAGTTTAAGGGCGGAAAAAAGGTTACGGTTCATGCTGATCCAGTCACGAGCCCAGTAGGGATAGGGTAATTCCTGGCGAATTTTTTCAGCAACGGCTCCGGACTCATAGAGTTTCTCGATTTCGACGGCGATGCCGGAGACCTGACCGGGCAGGGCGAAAAATTTTTGCGCAGCTTCCAGAGTCGTATAGGCCAGGGCCGAGTCGTACTGGTACATTCCCGAGGTATAAGTGCCGATAACCGTAAAGCGTTGCATTCTCGGTACCAGACCTAATGGTGTCGGCGAGCCGCCGGGGGCGATTAAGCGCAAGCTGGAGCCCGGTTTGACGCCGAGACTTTTGGCCAGTTCACTGCCCAGAATAATCTCCGGCGTACGGTTTTGGGTCTCATCCCGGGCTGAGAAAAAGCGTCCATCAACCAGCATCCCTTCAAGTTTTTTGCGTAAAGGATCGTGATCTCGATCAATACCGCGAATGCCGGCTCCATTGACTTGGCGGCCATGTGTCAACATCGCTTGATTAAGGATAAAAGGGGCCGCCTCTGTGACTTCATCTATCTGGCCGATGGTAGCGGTCAGTTCCTGATAGTTGCTGATACCGCCGCCATATTTCATGACCATGATGTGGGCCGTATTGCCGAGAATCTTTTTCTTCAGCTCTTTTTCAAAGCCGCTCATGACCGCAATGACCACGACCAGGGCCATGACGCCCAGGGCGATTCCCAAGATCGAAATCATGGAGATCAGAGAGATAAAGACCTGTTTGCGACGCCCCAGCAGATGACGTAGTGCAATAAATAGTTCAAACCGCAAAGTGATAGCCTTTACTGTTCCGGTTTGAGGAGCGGGAAGAGGATGACGTCGCGGATTGAGGCTGCATCGGTAAAAAGCATTACCAAACGGTCGATACCGATACCTTCACCGGCGGTTGGCGGAAGGCCGTACTCCAGAGCCCGCAGATAATCAGCATCAAACTGGTGGGCTTCCTGGTCGCCCGCCGCTTTCTCTTTAAGTTGTTGCTCAAAGCGCTCTCTCTGATCGAGCGGATCATTAAGCTCGGAAAAAGCATTCGCCATTTCGCGGCCGGCGATGAAAAGTTCAAAACGGTCGGTTACTTCCGGGTTGGCTTCATTTCTTCGCGAAAGAGGTGAAATGGCAACCGGGTAATCGGTAATAAAGGTCGGTTGGATAAGCTGCTCTTCAACCTTTTCGTCAAATAGTTTCATCAGACATTTACCGTAACACTCTCTCTCCTGAGGGGCCATTTCCAGCCCGATTTCATCGATAACTTCCAGTACCGTCTCACGAGTCTGGAGTCTTTCGGGAGCAATCCCGGCATATTTTTCAATAGATTCAATGACCGTTAAATGATCCCACGGCGGCGTGAAGCTTATCTCCTGACCTTGATAAACGATTGAGTCGCTGTTGTTTACGGTTCGGCATATAGTGACAAAAAGTTCTTCAGTTATACTCATTAGGTCGAGATAGGTAGCATAGGCCTGGTAGAATTCAATCATCGTGAATTCCGGGTTATGTTTTATCGAGATACCCTCATTGCGAAAATTGCGGTTGATCTCAAAAACCCTTTCAAAGCCACCAACTACCAGTCGCTTGAGATGTAATTCAGGAGCGATACGAAGGTTTAAATCGAGGTTTAAAGCGTTGTGGTGGGTGGTGAAAGGTCGGGCCGTAGCGCCGCCGGCAACCGTCTGCATCATCGGCGTTTCAACCTCAAGAAACTCCCTCTCCTTAAAGAAATTCCGAATGGTATCGATGATCTGCGTTCTTTTGACAAACGTTTCTCTAACCTCCTGATTGACAATCAGGTCAACATAACGCTGCCGGTAGCGGGTTTCGATATCCTTTAAGCCGTGCCATTTTTCCGGCAGGGGGCGCAGTGATTTGGTCAGCATGCGGACGTTGGACGCCTGAATTGTGATTTCGCCGGTTCGGGTCTTGAAGATAGTTCCGCTGACCCCAACCGTATCGCCGATGTCAAAAAGCTTGAAAATTTTGAAATTTTCCTCACCAATCAGGTTTTTGCGGATATAGGCCTGAACTTGACCACTGCGATCCTGAATGTGGGCGAAAGCGGCTTTGCCAAAATGGCGCAAAGAGATAATACGTCCGGCAACGGTCACCGGCGAGGCATTTTTTTCGAGAGTTTCGGCTTCCTCTTCACCATACTCTTTGAGAATGGCTGCGGCCGTGGTTGACGGCGTGAAATCATTGGCGAAGGGGTTGGCCCCCAACTCCTTGAGTTGCTCAAGTTTATTGATGCGCTGTTGGCGCAAATTGTTTTCGCTATCTTGATTCATGTTTGTTGTATACCTGAGATTTATGGTGATTTGTTATTTTGTTAGTGAATTCAATTGTCTGGTGGCGCGGTCAGCAAAACTGCCGTTGGGCTGTAGCTTTAACACTTGCTTGAAAGCCTCTATTGCGGCATAATTATTTTGTTGAGCTTTTTCGATCTCTCCGATTTTGAGCCAGACGCCGGGATGATCAGGTGATATTTGTCGGGCTTTTTCTGCTTCTTGAGCGGCCAGTTCAAACTTATTTAAGCTCAAATAGAGTGAACAGAGCTCATAATGTGGAGGAAAATATACAGGGTTGATCGACGTTGCCTTAATATAACAGCCTTGAGCCTGCTCATTTTTACCCTGCAGTTGATAGAGCTTGCCAAGATTGAGATAGGCTTTTTCCGGAGTCTGGTAGAGCGCATTGTTGCAGGCACTAATGAACTCTGTTTCAGCCTCAGCGTAACGTTTTTGCTGCATGTAGATGCTACCCAAGGTGTTATGAGCTTCGCCATATTCGGGGTCGAAAACCAAGGCTGCTTTGAGATCTGTAACCGCATCTTCCGTTCTATTTTCAATTAAGGCAACCATAGCCTTGAGGTAGAGTGTGCGTTTGTCCTCAATGCCGGCCTCTTCTATTTTTTGCAAACCGGTTTTGACTAGAGCGTAGTCCCGGGCTGCGAACGCTCTCAGCAAATTTTCATAGAATTGATTAGAGAGTTCGCGCTTCTCGGGTGGCGGGGTGTGAGTGCATGCCAAGCTGCAGATGAGATAAAGGAGAACGGCAAAACTTACTCCCGCTCTCTTTAGGTGATGACAATTGGGAGCGGCTGATTTTGTAGTAATATTCTGCATCTAATAAAAACAATTAAGCCCTCGAACCCGCTTTGAAAGCTCATTTGAGGGCTGATCCTAAATACTGTTGCTTGAAAAGTGAGAGATAAAATTATTGTAACTATTCAGCTAACCCGTAAATTCAGGGGACACAATCCCGATTTCCTTCGGAGAATCAGGTTATGTCCCCAGAATTTACTGAAATCCATCAATATTTGATGCTTTTCTACTCACGCTGAATAGTTACAAAATTTCGATTATTAAGACTTTGCTGAGTTCTTTAAGCTTAGCAGGCGCTCTTGAGCCCAAGGTTTGAAAAATGAGTTTTGCAGTAGTTGGATCATGTTTTCGTAGGTAGCTACAGCTTTTTCCGGTTGTTTACTTTTTTCGTAGCTGAGACCCAAAAGAAGGTAAAGATCTTCGTTGATAAAGCTTTGTTCGGTCTGCATCTGTTCAAGAATTGAGATGGCGCTGGTATACTCTTTTTGCTGGTAATGAATGACAGCCAGCCCCAAGCGTTCAAGATCTTTCAGGTGGCGGTCTGCAACTGTATTGTTGTTTTGGTAAAGCTCTGTTGCTCCGTTGAGGTCGCCGGCCCGGTATTTCTGATTGGCACTCAAATAGCCGGCAACCGGTTGGGCAACGGTGTTTTTGTATGATGTGAGAATAGTTTCCAACTGTTGGTTATTGTCAGCCTTGGTGTCGTCCGGCTGGCTGGCCAACGTGATCAAAACTTGGTTCAACAATTGCTGGGCTGACTGGTTACGGTCACTGGTGTACCAGTATGCACCGATTGCGGTGGCGGCCACCGTGACCAGAATTACCGCAGCTATTGAAATGAGTTTCACATGTTTTTTAATATAGTCAAGAACCGTGTAGGTGGTTTTGATAAAGGCGTCGGGCTCACGTAATTCACGGCGTACGGATATTTTTCCTTTGGACATTTGAATATTTTTCCTTAAAAATTCAGGTGAGACAGTTGCGTTTTTGAAAAGTTAAATAGTTGCAATTCAACTCTTCTCAATCATGAAAAAACTTTAATAAAGTCCTGAAAAAGCTGATTTTTTTCAAAACCATGCTCCTTTAACACAGGCGCACAAATGAAGCAATCAAAATCGCTTCGATGAGCAGTAATTCGTTAGCGCAGCTCAAATATAAATCATTAAAAAGCCCAACATTTAATTTTTAAATGTTGGGCTTTTTGAGCTCTCAAGTCCACCTTTATAAACCTTAAATATATCTGGTCTTTAACGGCAATAGGCAGGTACCGATTCTAACTGATAATCTTTTTATTTGTTGTCTGCTTCACTTTTGGTCGGGGCAGCTTTTTTAGTGACCGGCTTTTTAGCCGCTACCCGCCGACGAGGAGTTTTGGGTTTGGGTTTTTCTTCTGTTTTAGCCGGGCCGGCAGCGGTTTCTTTAACTTTTTCAACTTTCTTCTTAACTGCAGGAGCTTCAACCTTAATTTCGGGAGTTTCGACCTTTACTTTAGCTACTGTTTCAGCCGAAGCTTCGGCTGTCGGGCTAGTCGCCTCTTCCTGACGGTCGCAACAGATATCCTCCGGTGGGTTCTCAGCTTTTATTTCGTTGATCTCATCAATGACCATCTCTTGTTCCTGGTCAAGGTCGGCGATCGTAAGCAGGAGTTGGGAGATCTCATCTTTTTCCCAAATATCTTCATCTTGTTGCAAGGCCTTGAAAATGTACACCCTCTCTCCGAGGTGGCGAAGCTGTTGTTTGCGCCGATTGCTGATCGCCATGAGTTTTGCTTTACGGCTTCCCAGACGGCACAGTTTTCCAACCTGGTAGTTGATGTTTTTGAGTACTGAATTGGCCATGCTCTTCCTCCTGAATGATAATTTGCGAGTATAGGTAGTGAAAACGGTAATGCTTGTCAAGTGTTTTTTTATTTTCGGGTTGTTTTTTTATTTTTTCCGTGTAGAGTAGGGACTGTGGTCTAAAGAGTCAAAAGGGTCAAAGGAGTCGAAGGAGGTAACCCCTTAAACCTCTTCGACCTTTTGACCCTTTCGACTCATCTTTTGGTTCCGGCAGGAGGCTGTCCGAGAATAGAAATTTTTTCTCAGATCGAGGCATGCGAGAAAAATTACCCGTACCGCAAGGGCACTCCCTTTGGTCGCAGCATACACTAAGTATTCCGAGGATAATTTTTTGAGCATAACGAAGATATGGGGAAAAATGGCATTCTCGGACAGCCTCCTGGGCCGGGTTGTTGAGGTTATAAAAGTGAACAGTGAATCCTGGATTGTTATCCCGGCCCGGTATCAAGCCCGGCGGTTTCCGGGCAAACCTTTGGCTTTATTACATGGGCGTCCGATGGTTGCCTGGGTTTTAGAGGCCTGCCGAGCATCCAGTCAGGCTCAGGAAGTGGTGGTGGCTACCGATGATCAGCAAATTGCCGAAGTCGTGCAGGGCTGCGGCGGCCGGGTCGAGATGACTGCTGTTCACCATAGAAGCGGTACCGAGAGATTGGCTGAAATAGCCCTACGCTATCCTGAGGTGAAATGGTTTGTCAATGTCCAGGGCGATGAACCGGGAATTGATCCACAATTGATTGATCGGGTCATTAATTTACTGGTGGAGAGGGACAACCCTGATCTTATAGTTTCGGCGGCTGCCACTTTGCAAAATTCTGATGACTATCTGTCGCCTCATGTTGTAAAAGTAGTTGTTGACCTTAAGGGGAAAGCCCTCTATTTCTCCCGTTCACCGATTCCCTGTTATCAGGATAAGAGTTTAGGTGTTAGAGCTCTGCAAGAGGGGCATTCCGGAGTTTTGCAGCATCTTGGTATTTATGGCTACAGTGGTAGTTTTTTGCGTAATTTAAATTGTCAGCAGCCTGGAGTTTTAGCGGCGGTTGAAAATCTGGAGCAGTTAAACTGGTTGGAAAATGGTTTTCCGATGGAGATCTTGCCCTGCACCTCCCCCTGGTCAGGTATAGATACACCGGAAGAGTTGGAGCGTTTTGCTTCTAAATGGACCGGGCCGATAGGTGAAAAGTAAAAAGAGTGTGTGATGAGCGAGTGGATTGAGATTGAAAAGGATGACCGGCATATCAAGCGGGAGCGCGAGAAAGCCCGCCAGTTGCGTAATACTCAGTATTGGCAGCGACTATTGCAAAAAGGTATATGTCACTACTGCGGAGGCCGGTTTCCGGCTCAAGAATTGACCATGGATCATATTGTCCCCGTTTCCAGAGGGGGGCGCAGTGTTAAAGGTAATGTGGTTGCCTGTTGTAAAGAGTGTAATAACCGGAAGATGTACAAGACTCCGGTTGAGATGATTTTGGAGGAGTTGTAATGGGAGAAGTGAGTAAAGAAGTCGAGATTGAGGTGGCGGTGGCCACAGAACCTTTTTTGGTGGCCGAGCTCTACGCTCAATTTATTGAAAAAGAGAGCGATGCTACCGGCACCGTAGTCATGCACCATGGGCGGGTTAAATATCCGGGTAAAGTGCTGCCCGATTTTCGCGTGGTCAGCCTTGATGCTTTAGTTGGAGATGTTTGCGAAGGTTTGCGCACGATTGGGGTTGATGCGGCCTGGAATTTTTCGCTCCACCGCATCTTTATCCTGCATCGCCTGGGAACCGTTGAGCGAGGGGGTGACGTTTTGCTGGTTATCTGTTCCGCCGCAACCCGTAGCGATGCCTTTGCGGCCTGTGCCTGGATTGTCGATGAGGTGAAAAAAGAGCAGCTTATCGCCTTGCGCGAGTTGCCTTTTTAGTCAGAAAGCACCCAGTTGACAGGGGGATATTTTAATCTTGAGGGCCTCGCAGGCTGCAGTTATTTCGGTTTTTTTAAGGTTGAAACGGTCGGCTATTTGCCAGGATTCAAGGCATGGCAGACTCTGATCTTTAAGAGCGTTGGTCAAAGCTTTCTGGAGTTCCTGACTCGGGGGTGATTTAGCTTCAGTGAACTCTTTTTTACGGCTATGACCAAAAAGTCCGAGTTGGCAGCCGCTCAGGCGAATTTCCAGAAGGTCGGCCGCCCGGCCAACCTCAGCCGGGGAGAGACCTGTCTCTGACGCCAGCCGATGGGCTTTGGTGCAGCTTAAACGTTTGTTTTCCGCGGCTTTGCTCACTTTCTGTTTTAACTCTTCGGGGATCGTTGCGTCGCTGTGTTTGGCGGCATAGTTGCCGGTGTCTAGGTGAGTCATCAGTCGGTTTTCCTTGTTTCCGGTGTTTTAGTTTTTTTGCCGGTGTCTGAGTTTGGTTTATCCGTTTGTTTGGGGCCGGCCACCTGGCAGGCGGGTTTCATTCAAGTTGCGATGCCCATTCGGGGCAGGATGTGGGCCTGGAGAAGATACCAGGCAACGACGATGCCTAAAACGATCAGTAGCTCTTTCATAAATTTATGCCTCCGAAAAAAAATTCTGTAATTATTCAGCGTAAGTAGAAAAACTCCTGATTTTGATGGATTTCAGTGAATTCTGGGGACATAACCTGATTCTCCGAAGGAAATCGGGATTGTGTCCCCGGAATTTACGGGTTAGCTGAATAGTTACAATTCTCTTTTATTTGTTATAATTAAGGATCTAATCGACTCTATAGATATCAATCTTTTTTCTCCCCCATTCCAGGGCTTGGTTATGAGAGTCGAAAAAAAGATCGAGCCTTTTGGCTCCTTTGATAGCCGAGCCGCGATCTTCAACTACGCCATAGCCATAGCCGGGAATGTAGAATCGGGTGCCGAAAGGGTGGTAGCGGGTATCTGCCGCCAGGGTCCCGTCTTGGGAGGCCCAGAGCCAGGGGAAGAAGATGTACCAGGGCCTCTGCAAAAGTCCGGGATTGGGTTCCCTGGGTACGGAGCCGTTGGCGGTCAGTCCGCTGTACTCCCGTCCCCGGTTTTTCCCGGTTGTAATATAGCGGTTCCAGAAATCAAGTTTGAGAAATTTCCAGCTTCCTCTCTCCCAACCGCAACATTGGCCGCAGCCGCAATAGGCCGTGGTCTCTACCTTGATTGCCTTGCCGTGGCTGCTGCAACCGCAGAGAGTGAACAGAATCAGGATGACGATGATCCATTGATAGTTTCTGTTTATGGTGCTAGTGTCGGTTTTGCTATACATGATTGTTGATATAGATAAATTATAAGGAGATTGTTAAATGAATTTTATAAAAAAGTTAGAATTTATCCAGAAAAAAAACATCTCACTGCTCTGTGTTGGCCTGGATCCGTCGTTGGAGCGTCTGCCGGAGTCATGTCGCACACAACCGCAGCCTTTTTTGGCTTTCAATCAAGCCTTGATCGATGCAACGGCTGATCTCGTTTGTGCCTATAAGCCTCAAATTGCCCACTATGCAGCGGTTGGGGCCGAGATGGAACTTTTGGCAACGATCAACTATATCCATGAAAATTATCCAGATATCCCGGTAATTCTTGATGCCAAGCGGGGCGATATCGGGAGTACGGCGGAAAAATACGCCGTTGAAGCCTTTATACGTTATCAGGCCGATGCGGTTACTGTCAATCCCTATCTTGGCGGAGATTCACTTGAACCTTTTCTCAAATACCAGGAAAAGGGGGTGGTGATCCTCTGTCGAACCTCAAATCCGGGGGGCAGTGATCTGCAAGGGCTTGAAGTTGACGGCGAGCCGCTCTATCTTAAGCTTGCTGAATTAGCGGCCGATTCCTGGAATGAAAATCGCAATATTTTGTTGGTCGTGGGGGCAACCTGGCCGGCAGAACTCGCCCGAGTGCGGGAGAAGGTTGGTGATATTCCCTTGCTGGTGCCCGGAATTGGAGCGCAAGGGGGCGATTTGGCGGCGGTTATGCAAGCTGGCCTGGATAGACATGGGGCGGGACTGGTGATTAATTCATCCCGGGGTATTATCTATGCCGATTCAGGAGATGGTTTTGCCGATGCGGCCCGACAGGCAGCGCTGGAGTTGCGGGACGCGATTAACAGTCATCGCTAAGAGTTTTAGTCTTGGCTGGCTGTGGGTGGGCATTCCGGCTCATAAAGACACAGCAAATGACGACGAACATTGCTTCGCCCTCAAGCCAGTCGGTACACGATGCGTTTTGCGGCAAAGCCGCTACAACGGCGATCATGTCCCGCATCGAGTTAAAACATGTTTCTGAACTATTCTAGAATTAAGTAAGGTGTCCCCGGAATTACGGAATTACCGCGGAATTACCCCGGAATTACCCGGAATTACCCCAAACTCTCTCGGTGCGGGGACATTGCTCCAGGCGGCGACTGCAAGTCGCTTGCCGATCTGAGCTGTGTCCCCCTCGAAGCCTGGCGAAGCCAATGTTCGCGCCATTTATAGTGGATTTAAGGTGGTTACGCTGAATAGTTAACTTTTTTCTTGACAAACTCTTCTCTGGATGTTAAATAGGACAAAGAAGATAGTGTTAATCATTTTTACGAAGCATTTAAATCATATTCAAAGAGGAGATTTATTATGTGTATAGAGATTAAACAACAGTGTGTCGGTGGTCATCAGAGTGCTCAATTCAGCAATCTTGATAATGTTTTACCGGCAGCGGTGATCAACAAAGTTTATTGTCCCGAGTGTCAGGGGAAACCGGAACTTGATGCAGCTACTATGCTTGAGGATAATGGCTGGTTGATTGACTACGATATGGAACTTGCCGTCTACCTTCTCGACAAGCATGGTATTGAGAAAGAGTTGGTTACACCGGAATATCTTTTTGATAGCCGCTATTCAACCTGGCAGGGAATGTCGCCGACCGATATGGCCGAGAGCATTCGTGAACGTCAGGAGATTATCGCCCTGGCCAAGGTCGATAAGAAAAAATATTTCGAAACCATGAAGAGCTGGAGTATTGATCGAATGAAAGCTTTTACTGCGGCCGGTTGGCGCAAAGCCCAAGCCGTCTAATTTTATTTTTTCCTCTCCCCCTCCCGGGATAAATCCCGGGTAATGGCGGATTCGGTATAGTTCCGGATCCGCCATTATTTTTTTGTAACTATTTAGCTAACCTGCAAATCTTGTAAGCTCTTTAAAACCTCATCAATCAGCCATCTCGGGGTTGAGGCGCCGGCACTGATGCCGACAGTTTTCTTGTCTGTAAACCACTCGGCTTGTAGATCCTCTGCCGTTTCAATGTGGTAAGAGGCTGGTTGTCTCTCTTCGCAGAGTTCATGCAGGCGGTTGGTGTTGGCACTGTTGCGGCCGCCGATAATTAGCATGCAATCACATTTTTTCGCGAGCTCAAGGGCTTCACTTTGCCGGTCGCTGGTGGCGGTACAGATAGTGTTGAAACAGCGCAATTCACCTTTGATGGTCAGCAGGGACAGGACAATCTTATTGTAGAGTTGTTGTGACAGGGTGGTTTGGGTCAGAAGGGCAATGCGGGAAGTTTTGCGTTTTGTGAAAAACTCGGCCGGAATATCGGCTGGCTTGGAGATAACCAAGGTTCGTTGCGGATCTCCGTAGCTGATAAGACCGGCAACCTCGGGATGGTCGAGCTCCCCGAGAATAAGGACTTGGTAGCCGGATTCACTCATCTCTTCGACAATTTCCTGGGCTCGCCGGACAAATGGGCAGGTGGCGTCGATTACGGTCAAGTTAGGCCGTTGTTCCAGCTCTTGGGCGAGTTGTTTAGTGATGCCATGCGATCTGATGATGACAACTCCCTGCTCCAATTTGTTAATATCATCAACCTGTTTGATGCCGATTGTGGCCAGTTGATTAACTACCTGGGGGTTGTGAATGATCGGCCCCAATGTGCGGATCCGGAGGCCGGGATGTTTGCCGGGAGCTTTATTGGCTAGATTGACAGCCCGTTTGACGCCGAAACAGAATCCGGCGGTTTTGGCAATTTCGACCTGTAACTTTTCAACCATTGAAGCGGCCCTTATAGAGATTTATAATCCGTTGGCTGACACCCTCTATATCAAGATCTGCGGTGTCAATAAGAATCGCATCGTAAGCTTTGCGTAATGGGGCTTCGGAGCGGGAACTGTCGGCCTGGTCGCGATTGGCAATGGCTTCAGTGACACTTTTCAGGTCAACTTCAGCATTTAGTTTCTGTTCTGCAAAGCGGCGTCGGGCCCGGGTGCTAAGATCCGCATCAAGATAAATTTTAAGGTCGGCATGAGGGAAGATGACGGTTCCGGCATCACGGCCGTCAATAATGGCGTGGTTGTTTTGGGCGGCAGCTCTTTGTAGAGGAAGCAGAGCCTTTCTGACGCAGGCGAGACTTGAGACGGCTGATGCGAGAGCGTCAATCTCGGGGCTGCGGATGGCGCTGGTAACCTCCTGTTCATTGCAGAAGACCAGATTGTTTTCACCTGCTGCCTGAAAACGGATCTTGAGGCTTTGCAGAAGTGGGGGTAAGGCGCTTTCGCAAGTTACATCTAGCCCCGCTTCTCGGGCCGCCCAGGCGACACAACGATACATGGCTCCGGTATCGATGTAGCTTAAGTTAAGCTGGGCGGCAATCTTTTTGCTGACCGTACTCTTGCCCGCCCCCGAGGGGCCGTCAATAGTGATGATAAAGTTTTTGTTTGACTTCTGCATGTCAGTTTTCATGTTTTTAAAAAAATTAAGGATTGATGGCGCAGTAAAAGCTTCAGATTCGAGGCGCGCAAGACCTGAGGAATGAGGCGTACGTTAGTACGTCGCAGTGACGAAGGTTGAAGCGCAACGAAGAAGGTGGAGTTTTTACTGTGCCATCAGGATTTGACTCGTTCCATATACTCACCTGTGCGCGTGTCGATTCTCAGGCGGTCACCGGGGTTGATGAAGAGCGGGACATTTATGCGAGCCCCGGTTTCGACGGTGACCGGCTTGGTTACGCTGCTGGCGGTATCACCTTTGAGGCCGGGTTCGGCTTCGGTCACTTCGAGGGTGACAAAGGTCGGCAGCTCCAGATTAATGACCCGGCCTTTGTAAAATAGAATCGAGACAATGCTGTTTTCCTGGAGGAAATCCTTGGCGTTGCCGACAATCTCGGCGGTCAATGCGGTTTGTTCATAGGTGTCGTTGTCCATGAAATGGAAGTCGCCGTCAGTATAGAGGAATTGCATCTCTTTCTCTTCGATGTCCGGTTTGCCGACTTTTTCTCCGGAGCGGAAGGTGCGGTCGACGACATTGCCATTGAGCAGGTTTTTCAGTTTGGTGCGGACAAAGGCGCCGCCTTTACCTGGTTTTACATGTTGGAAGCTTACCATAATAAAGGGTTCGTCATTGATCTCAATCCGTAATCCACGGCGAAAATCAGGGGTAGAATACATAGTTTTCCTTGCTTTTAAATAGGGTTTATGTTGAAATTACGCGATAATCATCTTGGTTAAACTTTTGTCGATGGTTGTAAGTTTTTCGGCTCTCTGTTCACTGAGGTAGATCATATCTTCAATTCTGATACCCCAGCGGTTGGGGAAATAGCAGCCCGGCTCAATCGTAAAAACCATACCCGCTTCCAGCTTTCCCGCTGGTGAGTGTTGTGAGATCGAAGGGGCTTCATGGATTTCCAGGCCAATGCCGTGACCGGTTCCATGGCTGAACCATTGCTCAAGCTCGGCTTCAGCTAGTACCGCCCGAACCTGGTGGTCAAGCTCTTGGGCGGTTATGTTGTTTTTTAAGGCCTTTAGTCCCTGACTTTGGGCTTTGAGAAGGGCCTTGTAGACCCGCTGAACTTTCCTGTCCGGTTCTTCAAGAAAGAAGGTGCAGGTTTGGTCGCTGTGATAGCCCTGATAACAGGCTCCAAAATCTATGGTGACGATATCTCCGGGATTGATGATCCGTTCTGAAGCAACCCCGTGCGGCAGGGCCGAGCGGGGCCCGCTGGCGATAATTAAAGGAAATGCAGCCTTTTCACCGCCGGCCCGGCGTATCTGATACTCCATTTCGGCGGCCAGATCACGTTCACTGATGCCCGGGCGGAGCTGTGATAAGCTTATCCGCAGAGCTTCTTCAGCGATGGCAACGGCTTTGCGTAAGAGTGTGATCTCCTCTCCGTCTTTATATCTTCGCGGTCTCGAAAGAGTGGAGGCCGCGGCAACCGGTTCTTTGCCGCCCAGGCTTTGGCGTAGTTTGAGCCAGGTTCCGGCGCTTAAATTTACTTCGTCTATGCCCAGTTTTATTATCTTGGGGTTCTCGTTAATATATTGGCAAAGGTCATTTAAAGATTTTATGCGAATCAGCTCAAGTGCAGCCGGAATCTCAGCTGTGGCTTGGGTCGTGTAGCGTCCATCAGTAAAAAAACTGCCGTGTTCGGCAGTTAACAGAAAATAGGCGCTATCCCCGCTGTAGCCGGTATAATAGTTGAGATTGGCCGGGTGATTAATGAGAAAGGCGTCGCATTTAGCCTCATCAAGCAGGTTGCGCAGTTTTTCAAGTCGTTGTAAGTGTTTCTTCATGCCGCCGGGTCGGATAATAATTTAAATGTTTCCAGGGCGACCAGGTAGGAGGTCGCACCAAAGCCGCTAATGCTGCCCCGACAGACGGCTGCAGTCAGGGATTTTTGCCGAAACTCCTCCCGGGCACTGATGTTGCTCAGGTGAACCTCGATAACCGGAAGTTTAATGGCGGCAATCGCATCCCGAATCGCGACGCTGGTATGGGTAAAGGCTGCCGGATTAATGATGATGCCGGAAAAACCCTCTTCTTCGGCACTCTGCAGCCAGTCGATGATCTCTCCTTCATGATTGCTTTGCCGACAGACCGTCGCCTGCTCCAGTTCCTGCCCTCGTCGGGCAATATCAAGGTTGATCATCTCCAGGTTTTTTGCGCCGTATATTTCCGGCTCACGTCGTCCCAGAAGGTTGAGGTTGGGGCCGTGGATAGTCAGGATCTTCATGAACTCCTCTGCTTGCAAATGTCCGGTTGCTGTTGCTCTACGACCTTCAGGAGGTTTTTGAGGCGGGCAATCCGTTGCTGGGTGCGAATTGTTTTTTTGACCATTTCCGGGTTGGGCTGCGGTTTGAAGTGCTCCTTGATTTGCGAAATCTCTTTTTCGTAAGCTTGGACTTTTTCCGGGTTTTGTCGGCCAAGTTTACGGTAGATGTCGATAGCCTCGCGCCAATGCCTTTGGTTGAGAAGCAACTGAGCCATAGTTTCAGTCAGGATTGGTGGGGTGGAATTATTGTTGCTGGGATCATTCATAGATTGTAAGTTTTGTCTGTTTTAATGTGTGGAAAGCAGCAATTGCAGCCACATTTTGCTGATGGCTCCTCCTGATAGTGGAAAAATTGCTTCAAGTCAAGTAGGAGGGAGTTTGGAGGTGTGGAATTGAAGTCGTGAGGTATCTTGTTAATTAGCTGAACAACATGATGAATGGATTTACCAGTTCCTGTTCAAAATGTTCCGGGGTTTCATCCTTGATGATTTTAAGGGCTTCGAATGTCGAAAGAGCCTTTTTGTAAGAGCGTTTGGTGGTCAAGGCATCGAAGACATCACAGAAAGCGCAGATTTTCCCGGGCAGTGAGATTTTTTGCCCAGGGAGATTTTTTGGGTAACCCGAGCCGCTGCAGCGTTCATGATGGGTGAGGATTATGTCGATAATGGCCGGGTTTCTGGTTCCCATCTCCCAGGCCATCTCCGTTCCCAAGGTTGGATGTTCCCGCATAAGTTCCCATTCTCCTTGGTCGAGAGGCCCCCGCTTGTTGATGATAGAATTGGGGATATTAGCCTTGCCGAGATCATGCAGAAAAAAACCCAAGCCCAGGGTTTTGAGCTCCGCTTCACTCAGTGATGGCATGGTTTTACGTATCATTGAGATGGCGTAGATGCCGACATTTATGGAGTGAGTGTAGGTGTAGTAATCCTGGTTGGTGATCATCATCAGTAGATTGCTGGTTTTGGGTGACTGGCTGATAGTGTCAATCATGCAGTCGACTAGATTGCGGGTTTGTTCTATACCTTCCGTACTGGGCTGTGAGAAAAGTTCTTTAGTGATGTCGCTGGCGGTTTCGTAGATGATCGAAGCCTTGTCGTTTTCCGACAGATTTGGATTGGCCAGTATGGTTGAAAGATTTTCCTTGATATAGTTCAGGTAACCTTGCCGATCCCCGGTGTTGAGGTAGAGATGGCTGACGTTGTTCTGTTTGAGTTGGTTGATTTTTACAGTCGAGAGCAGGCTGGTTTCGTTGAGGAAAAGAACAAAGCGATCCTTGCCGGTGCGCAGAAAGAGCTTGATACCGACTTGACGTTCGGGTGCCAAAGTGGAGAGAGGGATCTGCTGATAAGTTGGGCCTGCATCGGTTTGAGGTGTCGGCGTCAATTTGGTCGTCCTTAGCTATTTCATGAATCTTTATACAGGTGTATCAGTGCCGGCTTTTCTAAGCCTATTTCATACTAAAATATTAATCAACATTTTCAGATTAGTCAAATAGATATTTTAGTTGCATTTCAATTTACTCATACAAACATCTGTTCGCGAAATTTTTGCAGTACCACGAAAAATATTCGCTGTTTTCGTGGCTGGAAAAAAGTGTTGACCGTTTTGTGCACTGTCGGCACTTCCTTCGCTCGTAAAACATTACTGGTATGAAGCTAAGGATAGGACGAGGGTTGGTACTTTTCTTTATCAATCCTCCCTGGGTGGCACACTCCTTGCGGTTATCTGCCCGCAAGTATTCAGCTTCGTTTTGGCGGTTATTGCCAAGCGATCTTTAATAATGCCACTTAAAACACTATCAAGGAGGTAGTAACCAATGGCAAAGAAAGAGTTAAATATTCAGGAAGCATCAATTTGTCCCAGTACGATTCAGATGCTGGAGAAAGCCAATAAAGATGGCGTCCAGATCTCGTTTCATAGAGCTAATGATATGGCAGCTTGTCCCATCGGGGCGGTTTCCGCTTGTTGTAAAAACTGTTCCATGGGTCCCTGTCGTTTAAGCCCGAAAGATCCTTATGCCAAGGTTGGTGTTTGTGGTGCGACTATCGATACCATCGGCGCACGTAACTTTGCTCGCATGGTTGTCGCCGGCGCTGCCGCCCATACCGATCACGGCATGGGGATGCTCGATTGTTTTAAGGAAGTTGTTCATGGCAAAGTTGACGGTTTTCGGATTAAAGATGAACAGAAACTGAAAGAAGTTTGTGGTTATCTTGATATCCCGACGACGGTTGAAGTTGACGGCGAAGTCAAAGATCGTGAGATCATGGAAATGGGACTTGAGCTCGCCGAAGAGCTTGAGAAAACCTACACCCAGGTTGAAGGTGAGATTCCTTTTATGAAACGGGTTCCGGAAAAGACTCTGGAGCGCTGGCGTGAGCTTGGTATCGTGCCCCGTGGCGCGATGCGCGAGTTGATGGAGATGATGCATCGGACTCATATCGGGGTTGACCAGGAATATGTTAATATCTCTCGTCAGTTCCAGCGTGCTGCTCTCTCCGATGGTTGGGGTGGTTCGATGGTCGCAACTGAACTTTCCGATATTCTTTTTGGCACTCCTGTGCCGATTGCTGCTATTGTTGATATGGGTTGTCTGGAAGAGAAATCGGTCAACGTGGTTATCAACGGTCATGAGCCGATCATGTTTGAAGCTATGATCGATGCCGTCAATGATCCGAAATTGATTGAAAAAGCCAAGGCCGCAGGGGCCGAAGGTATTGTTCTCGCCGGGATGTGTTGTTCCGGGGCTGAAGTTCTGATGCGTCACGGGATTCCCCATGCCGGTAACTTCATGTCGACGGAAGCTCTGCTTGTAACCGGTGCGGTTGATGCCATGGCGGTTGACGTTCAGTGTATCAAACAGGGTTTAGGTCCGGTTTCCGCATGTTACGACACGCCTCTGTTCACGACCAATTACCGGGCTCACATCGAAGGGGCTCGGCACATTCAGCTTGACGAGAGCAATCCCCGTGAGTGTGTTGATGAAGTTGTTGAAGAGGCAATTAAACGTTTTAAAGGTCGGAGCAAACCGATTGAGATTCCGCAGAACAAGCATATCGGTATCCACGGTTTCGGTCATGAGAGTGTTCTTTATCACCTGGGCGGAACCTATCGTCCTTCATATCGTCCTCTGAACGATGCGATTATCAGCGGTCGTATTCGCGGGATCGCCGGGGTTGTTGGTTGTACTAACCCGCGCGTCAAACATGACTGGGTTCATACCGAAGTCGTTAAAGAGTTGATCAAAAATGACGTTATCGTGCTGATGACCGGTTGTGCTACAATCGCAGCTGGTAAAGCCGATCTCTTGACTCCTGAAGCAGCCAGGTTTGCTGGTCCCGGTCTCGCCGAGATTTGTGAAACGGTTGGGATTCCGCCAGTCTTAAGCTTGGGTTCCTGTGTTGATAACAGCCGTATCCTGGTTGCCGCATCTGCAGTTCTTGCAGAAGGTGGTTTGGGTGAAAGACTTTCCG
>JAYEGS010000312.1:0-1834 GCA_034659215.1 Pseudomonadota bacterium
ATTTAAGCCCCGGCAGTTACAGGTTCCTCTTGACCTGGGGAAGATTGTAACCATTGTCGGGCCGCGTCGGGCCGGAAAAACATGGTATTTTTTCCAACTGATGGCCGACCTTGAAGAACGCGGCGCTCAGAGAGAGCAGTTTATTTATCTTAATTTTGAGGATGAGCGTCTCGAGCTTGAAAGCGATTATGATCAAATTCTTGGGGCTTACCTTGAGCTTTATCCAGAGCAGAAGCTGGATGAGATCTATCTGTTTTTTGATGAGATCCAGGAGTTGTCCGGTTGGGAGAAGTATGTTCGTCGGATTTATGATACGGTAAGCAAAAAAATATTTCTTACCGGTTCAAATGCAAAGATGCTCTCGCAGGAGATTGCCACATCACTGCGCGGTCGCAGCCTCTCTTTTGAGATAATGCCGCTCTCCTTTCATGAATTCCTGACCTTCCAGGATATTGACCCCGAAGATCAATATTCAACCAGAAATCAGGCCCGGATTCAGAATAGTTTTGCCGAATACCTGGTTTGGGGAGGGTACCCGGAGCTGGTTGAAGTTGAAGCCCGGTTTAAGCCGGATGTTTTACAGGAATATTTTAATGTAATGCTCTACCGGGATCTGCTGGATCGTTATGAGATTCGTGACGCTTTTGTCCTGAAATATTTAATCAAACGCCTAATCGCTTCATTTACCAAGGAATTTTCAGTCAACAAATTTTATAATGATTTAAAGTCACGCGGGGTCAAGATCAGCAAAAATTCCATCTACCGGCTGATTGAGCAGATATTTTCAGTCTATATGGTGACTGCGGTCGAAAAATATGACCCTTCTCTGGTAAGAAGAGAGATGAGTAACCGTAAAATTTATCTTTATGACAATGGTTTTGCCTCAGCGACCCGTTTCTCTTTTTCAGAAGATCGGGGACAGCTTCTTGAGAATCTGGTTTTTACTAAACTGCGTAAGGATGCTGAAGATATCCATTTTTTAAAGAATGGGTATGAGTGTGATTTTGTTATTTCTACCCGGAAGGGAGAATCGATTCCGGTTCAGGTGGTTGAGATTTTACATCGGGAGAACCTTGATCGAGAGTTAAAGGGGCTTGAAAAAGCCCGGCAAAGGCTTAAAAGTGAACAAGGTGTGTTGATAGTTAGAGAGACGAGCTCCTTGATTGACAATCTTCCTGAATGGGTTGAGGTTAAAATGGTTACAAGTTGGCTTCTGGAGTAAAATATGCTGCCGGCCCATATTGCTGAGAATATTAAAAAACAGGTTCTTTACTATCTGCAATCAACATTTTCCTTTCGCGATCAAGCGGTAGAAAAAGCTTTTAACCGGTTTTTGGAAGACCCGGAAACCGGGATCTTTAAAGGCCCCTGGATTCAGCTCCGCCGGCCTTTCCGTCCGGCCCCTGAGGGCGGCGCGACCTTTCCACTTGATATTAAAATCCCCTTTCACCCTTTCCTACATCAGTATCTGGCCTGGAAACGAATATCCAGCAAAAACAAGAAACCTAAATCAACCATAGTTACCACCGGTACCGGTTCAGGTAAGACCGAGTGTTTTCTTTATCCTGTTCTCGATCATTGCTTACGGGCCAGGCAGCAGGGACAAAAAGGCATAAAGGCGATCATTCTTTATCCCATGAACGCCTTGGCTGCCGATCAGGAGAAACGCTTTGCCGAAACGGTACTTACGGATCCTGCCTTGAAAGCTGCAGGAATCAGGGTTGGCAACTACACCGGTCGTTATGATCCGGCAGATCCCGGTGCGGGGGCAAATTCTGGGACAGAAAAACTTGGCAAAGAAGGCGGCCGTTATCACGGCATCAGCAATCATGCT
>JAYEGS010000313.1:0-5651 GCA_034659215.1 Pseudomonadota bacterium
TTCTCCTTCATTATCATCCATATCTATCTCGGCACCGTGGGGGTTCCCGGTTTGACATCCGTTATTTTTAGCGGCTATACCACCCGAGACTGGTGTTTAAGTAAAATGCCAAAATGGTTGCGTGAAAAAGAGGAAGATGGTACGCTGGAAATTTATAACGGTGACTAAGAGGTTATCCGAGAACGTCTTTTTTCCCCATATCTGCGTTATGCTCAAAAAATTATCCTCGGAATACTTAATGTATGCCCGCGGTAATTTTCTTCGCATGCCTTGATCTGAGAAAAAAATCCTATTCTCGGACAACCTCTTATGAGAGCTTTCAGAGAGTAGAATTTCTGAGACACCTTCAACCCTCAAGCAAAAAGAAGAAGGCCCGGCTAAACAGCGGGCCTTCCTCTTTTTAAGCAACCCATAAAAGAGGTTAAATTATCATGGTGGCGATTAACAACAAAGAAACGTTTGCCCGTTATCAAAAAGAGTTTCCGCACTATCAAGAATTTATCGGACTTATACAAGGAGTCTATAAATTACGAGAAAAGAACGAAAAGGCTCTGAAAAAAGACATTTTCTCCATCAACCCGGAAACCGCGACCCAAAAACTAAAAGAGGGCAAACCTCTGCTCAATCTACAAAATGATCATTTTGCCGACCAGCTGCCGAAAAGTTATTTTCTCGACCTTCTCTCAATCACGGAAAAAAATCACCCTGAGATGGTGCGGGAGCTCCGTGACCTGATTGCGGCAAAAGAGGATGCCTATACCGAATTGGTGCGTGAACTCTTCTCTCAAAATGAAAAAGATGTGGCAGCTGAAGCTGAAAATGAGCCGGCAACTCCTGCAACCCCAAAAAACCCGGATGAGTTCTTTGACCTGGTTCCCTTCTTCCTCTATGAAAGCCTCAAACCATTCTTCTCCCGGCTGGCCCAGGAGCAGCACGAGGTCATCAAAAACAGCCACTGGGATAAAGGCATTTGTCCGGTCTGCTCCCGACCGGCCGATCTCAGCCTGCTCCGCGACGATGAGGGCAAACGCTCCCTTTTTTGCCTGCAGTGCGATTTTGAATGGCCCTATAAACGCCTGCAATGCCCGTTCTGTGAAAATGAAGATCAAGACAAACTTGCATATTTTACGATTGACAATAAAGATCAAGAGAAGTATCGCGTAAGTGTCTGCCACCAATGTCAAAGATTTATAAAAACTATTGACTTAAGAAAGATTGGAAGTAAGATCAATCTTGAGATCGAAAACCTGATCACCCTGCACCTTGACCTCCAGGCCGACAAAGAGGGTTTCAAATGAAGATGGCGTCGTAAAAAGTTCCGAAATCCTGCGTTGTTGAGGTTCTCCAGACACTCGACATACTACATGTATGGTCTCGCGCCTGGAGAACCTCAACATCTTGTCTTTCGAAATTTTTACTTAGCCATCCCGTTACTTTTAGTGTATCATCATCAAATGAAGACAATAAAATTATGAAGACAATAAAATTAGTCGTAACAATCCTCGTTTGCACCTTTATGATCACCATCTTGGGCTGTGCCAACCATCTGGTTGCCGCTGACCGGGATATTCTTGCCGTCGGCAACCAGTTACCGGCAATCACGCTGACCACCCCAAAAGACCGGTCACTGCGCAACTATCTTGGTTTACCGGAAAATGAGAGCTTCACCATAGATGAGATTAATTGCGAAATCCTGATCATCGAGATCTTCAGCATGTACTGTCCCCACTGCCAGAAAGATGCGCCCGCTATAAATGAACTCTATGAGCTTATCGAAAGTGATAAAAAAGTTGCCGGGCGGGTGAAAATAATCGGCATCGGGACGGGTAATTCAGCTTTTGAAATCGCAGTCTTCAAAAAAAAGTACAAGATCCCATTTCCACTCTTTGCCGACGCCGATTTTGCCATTCATGAAGATCTGGGAAATGTTCGCACGCCCTACTTCATCGGCATCTGTAATCAGGGTAAAATGAAAAACCGGGTATTCTTTTCCCAACTCGCCGGTTTTAACGGCGCGGAAAAGTTTCTTGATGAAATTTTAGAGTCGGCAAACTGTAAGTAAAAAAAAACAACCATTCAGGTGCCCACCATAAAGCTGCAACAAATAGCGTCGAACATTGCTTCGCCCTCAGTAACCGGGGTCAGAACTGAAGGTCTGACCCCACATCGAGACAGTTTGAAAAGGTACCTGAATAGTTGCATAGGAGAAACAATGAAAAGAAAACTGACAAATCTAATTATCCTGGCCCTGATGATGGGCTTCTCGTTTATGATCAGCACACAAACTTTCGCCCTTACAGATAGTTTTCGCAGCAGCATCTATAACCCCGGCCCGTTAAAACCTCTTGACAGCCTCCTCAAAGTCACGGTGGGTGAAACAGCTCCGGATTTTACCCTGCCCTCGGTCGGCGGCAAAAAGATAACTCTTAGTGACTATCGCGGCAAAAAGATTGTCGTTCTCTCTTTCGTCCCGGCGGCCTGGACGCCGGTCTGCTCCGACCAGTGGCCGGGCTACAATATCGTCGAAGAGTTGTTTAAAGAACAAGATGCCGTGCTTTTAGGTATCACCGTCGACAACATCCCGACCCTCTTCTCCTGGATTCAACAGATGGGTAACCTCTGGTTTCCGGTGCTCTCCGATTTCTGGCCGCATGGCGCAGTTGCTGACAGTTTTGGCCTGCTGCGGAGAGACGGCGTGGCTGAAAGAGCTCTGGTAGTTATCGATAAAGATGGCGTGATCAGCTACATTGGGGTTGGCGACATCAATGTCAGACCACCCCTGGAAATATTAATCGGAGAGCTGCAAAAACTAAACGCCAAATAAGCCGAAACGAGGTCAAAATGGTAGTTTGTTATTTTGCTTCGCTCTCACTAACGGGGTCACATCTTGACAAATGGCGGATTTAACTTTTGGTTTTTGTGCGAACTTTACGGCCGCCAAGTGTCAAGAAATGACCCCAGCCGAGACAGATTGAACAAAAACCGCTACATAAACCTCACTCTATCTCGGGCGAAGTCAATTCTTGACAATAAATATTGTCTCACATGAAAAGTATTATTATCGCCCTCACTGTTTCATTCATGCTTTATGCAACTTTTTGCATTATCATGTATGCAACCCAGCGCCGCCAGATCTATTTCCCCACAGCGCCATCACGAAGCAGTCAGGCCGAAAGCTTCCTCCTGCCGGTTACCGGGGCGAAGCTGCAGATATGGTCGTTGCACCAAGAGTGCAAACCGGCAATCATCTATTTTGGCGGCAATGCTGAAGACGTTGCGTTGAACATAGCCGGTTTCACTCATCTGTTGCCCACTTATGCGATCTATTTGATTAACTATCGAGGCTACGGCGGGAGTACCGGAAAACCCACGGAAAGCGCCCTTTGTGACGATGCCGTAACCATCTTTGACGCTTTAGCCGACAAGCACCGGGATATCTCAGTCATTGGCCGAAGTTTGGGCTCCGGCGTGGCCGTCCATCTCGCCTCTCTGCGTCCGGTCAAAAAGTTAGTCCTAGTCACTCCCTTCGCCTCCCTGATCGGAGTTGCAAAAGCCCATCTCCCCTTTCTTCCGGTCTCAACGCTGCTCAAAGAGAGATATAACTCCGCCGCCAAGACCTCTGAAATCAAAGCTCAGGTGCTTATGATAATTGCTGAAAATGATGAAATCATACCGCGCAAACAGAGTGACATGTTACTTGAGGCATTCGCCGAAAAACCTTGTGAAGTTGTGATTATCCCCGGAGCCGGACACAACACATTAGACAACTTTGACCTGTACCACAAAACATTGAAAAGGTTTCTCGACGACACTATTTAAAATGTAGGCACCATCAATTAATCATATACATCTTTTCGGTGCCCGATTCGAATAACGCGAACTGTAATGATATTTTCCTGAATGTCGCATATCAACCGATAAGCACCGATTCTATATTTCCAAAAACCGGATAGATTTTTTCTGAGAGGGTCTCCAAAACGTCGGGGGTCTTTTTTTGTGGCGATACGTTCGCGCAAATAATGAAGAATATTGGATTGGGCCATTCTATCCAGTTTGCGCAACTCCTTTCGCGCGCGTTCATCGAACTCAACCTTCCAGGTCACGTTCCTGCTCCAACTCATTTAATGACCAGACTCTTTCAGGGGGATTCTCGATTCTGTGCACTGCCAAATAATAATCCTCCAGATCTTCCAGATGTTCAATGATGGCTTCCCGCGCATAGTAAGATTTTGTTCTGCCGGTTTTTACAGCCAAGGCTTGAAGTCTTTGTTCAAATTTTTCAGGCAATCTGATAGCCAACATATTAACACCTCCTGCTATACAGGTATAGCAACGAGTACAATAAATGTCAAGTTGTACAGCTCGATTTTCGGTCAGAAGCTAACTGCCAGCTGTTCGGTCAATATAAGAATCCAAATGAGTTGTCTTACCGTTTCCCGGGGAACCAACCAGGCCGGTATGACGATTGAAGTAGTCCTTGCCGAAATAACGGCCGTTTTTCAGCCGCTCATCATCCAGAACAAAACCCTTGATGATATACTCTTTAAGCATTTTAGTTGCCCAGATACGAAACTGGGTCGCCCGAGAGGAATTGACCCGGTAGCCGACGGAGATAATGGCATCAAGATTGTAAAACCTGGTAGCTTGTGCTTGAGTTTTCCCTGAAATAGCGCCATGTTGCGTGGTATGTTCCAAAATGGAACTAACCACATCCTCTTCCAATTCACCGGACTCAAAAATATTTTTCAGATGTTTGGTTATTGCTGGCCGCTGCACCCCGAACAACTCGGCAATCCGTTTCTGCGACAGCCAAATCGTCTCTTCATGCAAAAAACATTCGACTTTCACAGCTCCACCCGGAGCGGTATAAAGTAAGAAATCGGTCACTTCATCCCGAACCGTCAATTTACGCTCTTTGTTTTTGTCATCCATAAAGATCTAGTCTTCCTATTTTACCGTGACCTGTCCGTTCATCAGCATGGGGAGAAGCCAATCACGCAACTCTATCAACTTTTGGTTTTCGAGGCTGCGGTCAAAAATCATTTTGTTATAGCTTAATACGATCTCATCGTATTGTTTGAGCAATTCAGATTTCGGACAAGCTAGAGGCAGAGAATGAAGGTCATCTTTAGTGATTGATCCGAAAGTTGTTCCTTCAGAATTGCGCCTGTCAAAAACTTGCTTAAAATATTTCATCACATAAAACAAAAAACCGTCACAACCATCCTTACTATTTAAGGCAGCCAGTCCTCGACCAATACAACAATCATTATTGGCGATATTTATATCTCCCACTGGAGCCCTCACGCTCAGAAGCATATCGCCTTTTTTTGCCATTCTCGCAGGGGCTGTTGTGTATTGGCGTATTGTTGGAAATAGCCAACCAAAGTCGGTGGAACCTTGAAAGAATGTTATTCCTATAGCTTGGTCATTATACGAATCGCCAGATGGCGACTGCCCCATGGTGATGTTAGCAATATCTGATAATATCTTATCTTCCCACCCTTCTGGGATTTCCCGTTTAAGGGTGGAATTGTAAACCATTTTGCCGCCGGAGGTTTTGTAGGGTTTGCCGTTGGCGTCGGGGAAGTCGAACTGCACAAACCAGTAGTCGTAGAGGGTTTTCGCCATCGCTTCCAGCTCGGCGTTGA
>JAYEGS010000313.1:5751-32674 GCA_034659215.1 Pseudomonadota bacterium
TTCATCTTGGCGGCGAACTCTTCCGGCGTGATATCGACATATTCAATCTTCACCTCAAAGTATTGGCCCGCGCTGAGGGAGTAGTTTTTGGCGGCAATCTCGTCATAGCTCACGACCACCGAAAAGTCATCCTGTGCCTCTTTGGCATTGAAAACATCAATAATACGTTGCTCTTCTTCGGGCTTAAGTACGGTTCTCTGGTTTTTGCCGTCTTTGACCTTTTCGCCGAGATTGGAAGCATCGATCAGCACCACATCACCTTTATTCCTATCGTCAATAAACAGAATCGAAACATTGGTGCCGGTGGTAGCAAAAATATTGGAGGGCATGGAAACCACACCCGCCAGCATCTTCTCATCCACAAGTTTCCGGCGGATTTTTTTATCAATCCCCGACTGCGCGGTAATAAAGCCGGTGGGCACAACCACCGCCGCCTTGCCGCCAGGTTTCAGCGAAGCGATGATGTGTTGCAGGAATAACTGGTAGATCTCCATCTTGTCTGTGGCTTTGGGTTTGATCTTGGGAATCCCGGCAAAGAAACGCTCCTTATTTGCCTTGTTATCCAGATCATCGCGAAAGTCGCTGAAATCCATCTTGAAGGGTGGATTGGAAACAATGTAGTCAAAGTTTTTCAGCTTTGCCCCGTCCTTATGGTAGGGATGCAAAATGGTATTACCTTGAATCACGTTGGGAATGGAGTGTACCAGGTTGTTGAGAATCAGGTTCAAGCGTAGCAGGTTGGAGGATTTTTGCGAGATGTCCTGCGTGTAGATGCTGCAACGGTTTTCACCGATGGCATGAGCCACATTCATGAGCAGGGTTCCGGAACCGGCGGAGGGATCATAGCAGGCAACATTTTTTATTTTTCCCTGTTGCTCTTTCGGCACCAGAATCGCTGCCATAATGCGGGCGACCGCATGAGGCGTGTAATACTCAGCGTATTTGCCGCCAGAGTTGCTGTTGTAGTCCTTGATCAGGTACTCAAAGATAGTGGCGTAGAAATCAAACTTCTGAGTAAAGATGCGTTCAAAGCTGAACTCCACCAGTTTGTTGATAATGGCGCGGCAGAAAGCATCCCGCTTGGATTCATCGGCAATGTACTGACTGAGGCGATCAAACAGCACCACCTTGGCGCCACCGTCGGTTTTTACGGCAAAAACCTCGTTGTTGCTGCTGGCAATATCCTTCAGGGTATCATCGAATAATTTGGCAAAGTCCGGCTCATTCTGTTGACTGAAAAGAGAGCTGATAAAGTGGCTGGGCTTTAAACGGGCAGTATCAGCACCCATTTGCAGTTGCAGCATTTCCAGATCGTCTTCACTCATCCGAATAAGGGCTTCCTCCCATTTGTCCGCTCCGGCAATGTTTTTGTCGATCCTTTTGGCCTCAAACGCAAATTTGTCGTTCAGGAATTTGTACAAAAAAATCTGGGTGATAATTTTGAATTCGTTACCATCGTTACCCAGTCCATATTGGGCGCAGATATTTTTGAGGCTGTCGATCAGCTCTTTGGTTTTTTGTTGAAATTCTATCTCTACCACGCTTGTGCTCCGGTATTAAATTCGTTTAAATACTCCGTGACAACCAAATGGTTGATATAGCGGGACGCATCTGGATTCAGTTTGATCTGTTGTTCTTTCATAAAGCGGTTGATGACCAGCGGCATCATCTGTCGTTCAAAGTAACTTTCGTTCCCCAACATTTGCGTGTTTTGCAGCACCTGTTCATCGGCATCCTGTTTGACGCCGGAGAGGGCTGCACATATGCGTCGTTCAGAATCGCTGATGCCCCGGCGCTCCTGCAACCGTTTATGAATGCGGGTGTATTTGGCGTCACCGAGGTACTTCTGGCGCAGCTGGTTATTCCGGCGGTTGAGCTCTTTGACCCGTTCGTGAATTTTGTTAAGCGATTCGATGTTGGCGACCATTTCGGCTTGAGTGACTTCGCTGAGATTCTTTTTTTTGAACAGCCGTTCAAGCTCTTCTTTGAGAGTGATGAATTTCGGATCCTGCGGATCGAAGTTGCCGGCCATAGCCTCGCGGGTCTGGCGGAGCGTGTCTTTAAACTCATCTGCCAGAATCAGCTCTTCCTCTCCAATTTTTATGAATTTGAAGATAATGTCTTCCAGAGCAACATTAAGCAGATTGGCGGTATCTGCGCCTTGTTCAAGACTCTCTTTCAGGTTGAGCAAGTCCAGATGGTTGCTGGCTTCGCGATAAAGGAGGTTGAGCTTCTGAAAATCCAGATCCTTGAGGAAATCATATTCACCCTGCAAACGGATGAGATTATACAGACCTTTAGCATCTGCCAGCGCTTTCTTGAGCGACAGAATGAGTTCACGATCCTGAATCTGACTGATTTGATCCACAAATAGCTCGGCATTTTCTGTGTTGAACCGGAAAAGAACATCTTTGATCTGTTCTATCTCTTCTTTGATTTCCTCCGGCGATTTGAAGAGATTTGAATAGTGCTCCATCTCATCACCCAATTCCGATTGAAGTTCGTCGAAATAGGCTTTATTGGTCGCTTCAAACTCCTTACGGATGTCGGCAAAATCAACCACATAACCGTAGCGGAAGTTTTTGTAGGGCCGGTTGACCCGCGTTAGAGCCTGAAGCAGATTGTGTTTTCGAATTACTCTGCCAAGGTAGAGCTTTTTCAGGCGTTTGGCATCAAACCCGGTCAAAAGCATGTTGAATACAAACAATAAATCAATCTTGCCGACTTTAAAATCTTCGACCTTCTCTTTACGCTCCTCTTTGGTGCCGATATCATGCAGGATCAAGGCGGCTGTTTTTACTTTGTTTTCCAATTTTCGCTGAGTGCCGTAAGAAACAATGGGCTCAGCAACCATTGGCATCGCCTCAGGAGAACACTCTTCGACGTCTGGATATAGCTCGACCACCTTTGCCGCAAAACGCTGTTGAAACAGCTCAAACAGTTGTTTGGCCTGTTCGGAACTATCGCAGATGACCATGCCGCCGATGCCGGAATCATTGAGCGCCCCCCGACTTTTTTCAAAGTCGGTCACGATATAATCCAGCATGGGTTCAACGAAGCTCGGATGGGCATAAATCAGCTTGCGGTCAACATCACCCATTTTTACTTCAACTTCATCCAGTGCCTGTTGCAGTGTCATTTTATAGTTGGTGGCAATCTCTTCGCGGATCAGGCGCAAAGTGTAACCGTCGGCAATAGAAGCGTTGTAGTAATATTTGTGGATGTATTCACCGAACAAATCTCGGGAATTGTAGTCATTCCCCAGCAGCGGGGTTCCGGTAAGCCCGATCTTGATGGCGTTGCTGTCAGATTGGCTGAGATTGGCCAGAAAACTTCCTTTGGGGTTATAGCTGCGATGCACTTCGTCCAGAAAATAGACCCGCTGGATATTCACGTCGTAATCCTCTGTAGAAACGATATCCGGGTCATCTTGAAATTTTTGAATATTTACAACGGTAATTTCAGGTTTTCCTGAATGGTTGTGGATCGCTTGCGTTGCGTTGATGTCGCGGGTAAAATCTTTACGCGAATTGATGAGGTGTACGATCAGGCCCCGGGCGCTAAACTCCCGCTGGGCTTGCTGCAATAGATCCAGCCGGTCAACAATAAAGTAAAATTTGGGAACAACTTTTCGACGTTGAAAGTAGTCGGTCAAAAAGTTCACATTATAGAAGGCAAGTGCCGTTTTACCGCTGCCCTGGGTGTGCCAGATGATGCCCTTTCTTACCCCTTCATTCAATTTACGTTCGATAGCCTTGGTGGCGAACAGCTGCGGATAGCGCATGATATGCTTTTGCAGACCGTCAGTTTCCGCCACATATGTGAGGGCATAACGAAGGATAAAGGCCAGGCGTTCGCGATTGAGCAGGGATGTGCATATGCGGTTGGTCGGTCGGTTTGGATCTTTATTGGAGATAAATTCCGGATTTGTTCGAATGACTTCCAGGTTATTGTCTTTAAGTACCTCAAGCTCAATCGGATCGGACAAAGGCTTCAAAAGTGCGGTCAGATTAAGTATCTCTTCCTCTCGAAAACAGTTAAAAACCGGATCACGGTAGGAGCTGCCGGCGTAAAATGCCCCTTGAACCGGCTCTGGATCACAATCGTCATACTCCATATTGTTGGAAAAAATCATAAATTGAGTGATATTAGCAAAACGTCGAAACTTGGAGTTTTGAAACCGTCTCTTGATCCGGCTGCGCTCTGCCAATATACCTTCGCGGTTATTCGGCTTTTTCACCTCGATAAAGACCAGCGGCATGCCGTTTACGAGCAACGTAATATCCGGGCGAAACTCCTCATCACCATTTTGACAAGTAAGTTCTGTGACCACATGGAAGCTATTATTGTTAAAATTTTCGAAATCGATCAGACAGGTGTTGGAACGGTCGGTAAGTTTCTCAAAAAATGCTCTCCCCAGATCTTCGTTATCCAGAGAGAGCTTTACCTCTTCGAATAAGCGGCTGATGTCATCATCTTCAATATTAGGGTTTATTCTGGAAATAGATGTGTGGAACAAGTCGGGAAAGATATTAGTGTCTCTATCCCACACCTTTTCCTTAATTGAGAGGTATTGATAACCAAGTCTTACCAAATGTAATATACAGGGGATTTTAACCCTTGAGTCTTCGCTGAAAACCACTATTCCAATTCCCTCTGCACCATGTTCTGACTGCAAATCCGTTATTTAACAAACCACAATATAACATATGCTATATCATATGCAAGACAGAACATTCCATAAGCTATTGGCTTGAAAAGTTACTTTAACTCTAGCTCGACCTCTCTACAAGCCGAGATAAACTGATCATTATCCTCTTCGGAACAGACGGTCATACGAAGAAAATTATGACCTTTTAAGCCATTGACCCGATTAAGATTTGCCGTGAGAAAACCTCTTTGGGCCAAACTTTGCCAAAGCTCCGTTGAACTTAAGTGCAAATTACGCAGCATGATTGTATTGGTCTGAGAGGGGAGATAAGAGAAAGTCTTCAAGGTCTCTAACTGTCGGCTCAAACGTTCATAACGGATAAAAAGTTTCCGTCGGACCTCCTGAACATGCTCTTCGTCTATGGAGGCGATCCCGGCTAAAAATAGTGAGAACCAGGAAAACGGAAACATGGGACGGTAGAGGGAGACGGCCTGCAGAATATCCCTGCCGCTGCACATGAGATAACCGACTCGCAAGCTGGGCAAAGCGTGAATCTTGGAAAATGTCCGCAGCACCATCAAATTTCCATATTTATGCGTCAACCGGCTGGCCGAGACGATCTCCTGGTCAGTATCTGTATATTCACCATAGGCCTCGTCCACAACGATTGCCGTTCCTTGTAAAGCGCAAGCTGCTGCCAACTCTCCCAGCCACGCCAAGGGCAGACTCTGGCCGGTAGGATTAACCGGGTTACTGATCCACAACAATTTGGGCGCGTGGGTACTGACAAGCTCTTTCAGGGTTGCTACAGTTCCGGCCGTCCACTGAAAATTTTCTTCAGCTTTAAGAGGTAGATAAATGGGCCTGCCTCCCGCGCGGATCGAGAAGTCGGCAAAGACACTAAAATTGGGAACCGGTATCAGAAAAGCATCGCCGTCTTGCAGAAACACCCGACTGATATGATCTATCATCGACTCCAAACCGGCGCTCAAAACGAACCATTCCGGATTCAGGTCGTGCAAATCCGCCAGACGACGGCGCAGAAGAAGATAATGGTTATCCGGATAATCCGCCAGATTCTGGCGGCAGAGTTCAGCCAAGTCGGCCTCTTCCAGAACTCCCGCAACCAGATCCGAATAGCCATCGGAATTTTTCCCGATATCAAAACGGTAAACTCTTTCCAAACCGTTATCACGTTTGAGCCCTTCGATCAGCCCGTGCTCATCTGTATCCTTACTAACATAATCTTCTGTTTCCGCTGCCAGAGCCTGACGGGTATGGCGACTTAAGAGGTCTCGGATTGCCATAAAATTCTCTCCGACGCCATCAAGGCTTGCTTAACAGATAAAAACTACGCCGTTTCCCATCGGCAACATCGGATAAAAACTCTTTAGCAACCATCCCCCGGTTATCCAGGTACTCTTCAAAAAGAGCCCGGGTGTTCATACGCCAGGCCAGGGCCGCGGCCGGGTCTTCGGCCTGCAGATGACGCAAATTACCGGGTATTTCAACCAGCACGGCTTGAGCCTCGGGCATACCTTCCGAGGTCACAATGGGGTAACGACCCATAACCTCCGACAGAGACGCCGACTCCCGTCCTGAGGCCGGGTCGTAGTTCACATCCATCTCCACAAGCAAACGATCCTGAGGCATCCCCTGGTGCAGCCCCGAATCGATATAATAGTGAGCTTTTTTATAGGCGATACCGCGCCCGCCAAACTTATTCAGATAGATATAGGCGTTACGAGATTCCAAAGGCTCGTAGGTCGTGTAGCAGCGCAAGATACCATCGTGCCGTAACAACTCATAATTACGTTGAATCATCTCCAATCCTACGCTACTGTCTCGATATTCCGGGAGCACGCCGAGCATATGCCCATAGGCCGCATCCGGCTCGGCTGTTGCCAGACTGATTACAAAAGAGATCATTTTTTGCTCATGAAAAGCACCCTGCACCCAACCCACACGAGGGTGCCCCATGGTCAGGGCGCTCAATGTGATCGGCGACATGGTATCCTCGGGCGGTAAGCCTCCGACAATCGCCTGCAGCTTAATCACATCCTTCAATTCATCAGGATGGCTCAATTCTCTAATTTCAAATTCCATGATCAAACTCCGTATTGTTTAAAAAACCAACTATCGTCTCTCTGACCTGGTCAGGTTCGATAATACCATCCAAAAAACCTTGTTCCAGCAAAAACTCTGGGGAGCTTTTCTCCTCCATCTTCCTCTCAATATCTTTTTTCTGCTCTGGAGACAACTCCAGTTTAGCCAGAAAACGGGCCACCGCTTCAGGGCCATAAACCGCGATGGAAGCCCCAGGCAGGGCATAGATAGCATAGGGTGAAAAACCGGATCCCGACATAGCGTACAAGCCCGCCGTATAGGCCCGGCGGAGCACGATACAGAGTCGCGGAACCCGAGTTTTTGCAATCGCCGTGAACAGCTCGGCCCCGGCCGCGACAATGCCTCCTTTTTCGACGCCCTTGCCGATCATAAATCCGGGTGCGTCGGCCAGGAAGACAATCGGAACATTGTAGGCGTTACATAATTTTATAAAACGGCTCAACTTACGGCAGGTTTCCGGAAAGAGAATTCCGCCTTTCACTTTGGGGTTGTTGGCCACAATCCCGGCGCAGCGCCCCTGAATGTGGGAAAAGCCGGTTATCACCTCCCCGGCAAAACCGGCTCCCAGTTCGAGGAATTTATTCGCATCCACCAGTGCCGTAATCACCTGGCGAGTATCAAAGGGACGATTTAACTGAGAAGGAATAATTTCCGCAATTCCCGGAGCATTGAACTGAACCGGGGCGGCGTTCAATAAAGGCGGCAGCTCATTTTTAGAGGCCGGAAGATAGCTTAAAAAATCGCCAACCCAAGCCAAAGCCTCATCCTCAGTCGCAACAACCTGATCACAATCGCCGACCAGGCGGCTGTGCATACGCGCCCCACCAAGCTCCTCATAGGAAACTTTTTCACCCAGCATGGCCTCCACCGCATCGGGCCGGGCCACACTGACAGATGCATCTTCCAACATCACCACCCCGTCGCACATGACCGTCGGGAAGGCTTGAGCCTGAGCCATGTTCCCAAAAACAGCGCAGACCAAGGGAACCTCCCCCGCAAGCCGGGCAATTTCAAAATATTGCCTGCCCACACAATTTTGGCCCATCATCAACTCGACCCCGGCTCCCTGGAATGCAGTGCGACCGGATTGATAAGAGGCTGGAGAGTCGCACAGAAATACAACTGGGCAGGCGCAGGCCGCAGCCTCTTCAAGCGCTTTAATATAGCGGGATGCGGAAAAAGAGAGGTCAGCCGCTTTCGACCCAGGATCCGGGTCAGCCGCAATGACCATTACTTGCCGACCTTTCACTTCGGCCCACCCCGTAAAATAGACCGATTCTAAAGATTCAGCTTGCTCTTCCCAACTGCCGGGATCACAAAGCTTGCGCAAACGCCGACTCAATGCAGGCCCCATTATAGCTCCTTTTTAAACATTTCTATTGCTTGTTTGCCGGTTTTATGCAAAAAAAACGAGCCCTGAACTTGCACTTTTTTTGACCAACCAACTTAACGGATATTTTTTTATGAAACAGACCCGCTCTCTTGTTCTCTGCGTCGTCTTTGCGGCCTTTATGGCCCGGCTGGACACCAACATTATCAGCGTCGCCCTGCCGACCTTAGGCACATTCTTTCATGTGCAGGCCGCAACCACGGCCAACCTCATGCTCTCTTTCCTGATCGTCGTAACGGCACTGCTGATTCCTCTGGGTCACCTGGGCGACCGCATCGGATTTCGCACTCTTCTAATCGCCGGATATCTGCTCTTTACTCTGGGCTCTCTGCTCTGCGGAGTTATAACCGGGTTCACCCTGCTCGTGGCTGCTAGAGCCGTCCAAGGTGTAGGAGCGGCCATGCTGATGATCTCCGCCTACTCTCTGGTTCCGCAACGCCTTGAGCCCGAAAGTGTGGGCAAAGCGATGGGTTGGATGGCGGCTGCCGGGCGTTGGGCTGACCAAATACACCCGGCAATTATCTGTAGTTCAGCTACAGCTGGAGGCGCTCTGACATCAGCAATCTTTACCCTGTTTGCTTACTTGGGCATCTACTCGGCAATTTACGCTTATCTTTTTTTCCTGGGACTTTGTCTGGGAGCTTATCTGGGACCTGGGGCCAAATTGCTATTGACCGGGGCACCCCAGGTTAAGCAAGGCACCATCACCGGAATCTTTCACACGACCAACAATCTATCTCTGGTAATTGGTGTATCCTGTGCCAGCCTCATTCTCCATCTGGGCCAGAAAGCCGCCGACGCGGAACTTACCACAGGATTACCCGGTGAACCGTTCTTACCGCTTTATCTGTTTAATGTCTGCTGCTTTGCCGCAGCAGCTTTCATGGCTCTTAAGATCAAACCGGCAAAACCCGCCTCATATCAGTCGTAACGTACCACATTGATCTGACCTTCGGCCCTCCATTGATCAAATTTACGCCGCAGGAAGATCTTGAAATGGCGGCGAGTGGGCGGACAGAGGAGTAGTAAACCTATGGCATCGGTCAAAAAACCGGGGGTCAAAAGCACCATTCCGGCAATAAAAATCAGACCGGCGTCAATCATCTCTTCGGCTGGAGTCACCCCCTGATTGAGGCTCTGACGAATCCTGAACATCGTCTCCGCCCCCTGCCAGCGAGCCAATCCGGCCCCGACAATCCCGGTCAAAATCACTACCAGAAATGTATTAAAAAGGCCGATGGCACCGCCGAGACGGACGAAAAGATAGATTTCAAGAGCCGGAATCAGGGTAAAAGCAAGAAAAAGTTTCAACATTTTTTGTTTACCTGTGTGAAAAAAGTGATATAACGAGAACTCAACAAACATCGTAACTATTGTAACATAGTGCCTATTAACAACCAAAATGTCAAGGGAAGTGAATGGGAACTATTTTAAGGTTTTTTCATAAAAACACTTGATTTTTCGAAAACAAACTAATATTATCAGGTTTAGATCAGAGACCGTCACTATCACTGGATTCCGGCTTTCGCCGGAACGACATTAGCAAAAGGAGCGAGTACCATGTGGGAATATACAGATAAAGTAAAAGAGCATTTTTTAAACCCGCGCAATATCGGTGAGGTCGAAGATCCTGATGGAGTTGGCGATGTCGGATCACTTTCATGCGGCGACGCGCTGCGCTTGACCTTTAAACTTGACGATCAGGGACTCATCGCCGAGGCCAAGGTTAAAACCTTTGGCTGCGCCAGCGCCATCGCCTCGGGCTCGGCTTTGACCGAGATGATGATCGGCAAAACCATTGAAGAGGCGGAAAAGATCACCAATCAAGAGCTCGCCGACTACCTGGGAGGGCTGCCGAAAGAGAAGATGCACTGCTCGGTAATGGGCCATGAAGCTTTGGAAAAAGCTATCGCCTGCTATCGCGGCACCCCGATCGAAGAGAAAGAGGGCACCGTCATCTGCGAATGTTTCGGCGTCACCGACCTTGAGATCATCAAGGCGATTCAGGAAAACCGCCTGCAGACGGTTGAAGAGGTGACCAACTTTACTAAAGCCGGCGGCGGCTGTGAACGCTGCCACGGAGATATCGCCAAAATCATTCTTGAGGTGCAGCACAAACCGCAACCGGAAGAGAAAAAAGAGCTCTCCAATATCCAGAAAATGCGCCTCATTGAAGAGACCATCGAACGAGAAATTCGCCCGTCACTACAACTTGACGGCGGTGATATCGAATTAATTGACATCATCGGCAACCGGGTACTGGTCGCCACTCGTGGTGCCTGTTCGTCCTGTAAGTCAGCACCGATCACGCTGAAAAACCTGGTCGAGGCCAAGCTTCGCGAGTTTGTCACCCCGGAACTGGTCGTTGAGGAGGTCTCCAAATGAAGCCCATCTACGTTGACAATAACGCCACCACCCGAGTCGATGAAGAAGTTTTTGCCGCCATGCAGCCTTTCTTCTGTGAAGAGTATGGCAACCCCTCAAGCATGCACTCAGTCGGCGGCCGCGTCGGCCCCAAACTTAAAGAGGCTCGCAACCAGGTTGCCAGGCTGCTCGGGGCACGTCCTGATGAAATTATTTTCACCAGTTGCGGCACCGAAAGCGACAGCACGGCAGTCCACGCCGCGCTGGCCGCCGATCCCGGCAAACGACACATCGTCACCAGCCGGGTTGAGCATCCAGCCATCGGTTCTCTGCTAAGTTCTTTAAGCAAACAAGGTTATCGGATCAGCGAAATTGCGGTCGATGGTGACGGCTGCCTGGATATGGGAAGTCTTGAAGAGAGTCTGACACCGGACACCGCCCTGGTCTCGATCATGTGGGCCAACAACGAAACCGGAGTTATCTTTCCGGTTGAAGAGATCGCCCAAATGTGCCGCCAGCGAAAAATCACGTTCCATACCGACGCCGTCCAGGCCGTCGGCAAACTGCCCATCAACTTAAACGACAGCGCTATCGACATGCTTTCGCTCTCCGGCCACAAACTCCATGCCCCGAAAGGCATCGGCGCTCTTTATGTGCGCAAGGGAACCAAGTTCTCCCCGTTTATGATCGGCGGCCACCAGGAAAAAGGGCGCCGGGCCGGAACCGAAAATGTCCCCGGAATTATCGCTCTGGGCAAAGCCTGTGAGCTGGCAGGCAAGAATATGCAAGAGGAAAACACCCGAGTCAGAGATCTGCGTGACCGCCTTGAGACCGAACTTATCAAACGCATCCCGGATGCTAAAGTCAACGGCACGATCAAACAACGCACCCCCAACACCAGCAATATCAGCTTTGCCAATATTGAGGGTGAAAGTATACTTTTGATGCTCAACGAATTTGGCATCTGCGCTTCTTCGGGATCGGCCTGCACCTCCGGCTCTCTTGAACCATCCCATGTCATGCGGGCCATGGGCGTCCCCTTCACGATGGCGCACGGCTCAATCCGTTTCAGCCTCAGCATCTACAATACAGAAGAGGATATTGATGAAATCATCAAACAACTGCCGCCGATTGTCGAACGGTTAAGAGTGTTGTCACCTTTTTCTTAAACGGAGATTGTAAGCCATGTCAGACAACCAGCTTTCCGACCATTGTCAGAATCCGGCAGTCTACCTTGACCGACGCCGGGAAGAACTGCATAAGGTTGTCAACCAGCTGACTAAAACCTGCCTCAGCGGTGAATGTTTTGAGCATTTGGCTCCACAACCGATTCCTTTGCGGGATGATACTATCAAAATCATCAAACAGGCGCGCAAGATTCTTTTTCCCGGCTACTTTACGCAAACCCGAATCGACCCGATAAACCTTAAATACTATCTTGGGCAGGAGCTTTCCGAACTCCATGAGATGCTCGGAAATCAGATCATTCTGGCGATTCGCCACGACTGCCTGCGCTACCATGACAGTTGTGTAAACTGTGAGGAGCGCGGTCTTGACGCGGCCTCCGATTTTGTCAAACAGCTACCGGGGTTACGCGGCATTCTGGCAACCGACGTTCGTGCTGCCATTGAGGGTGATCCGGCGGCCAAAAGTGTCGATCAGGTGATTTTCAGTTACCCCGGTCTTTTTGCTATCTCGATCTACCGTATGGCGCACCAACTCCACCACCTTGATGTTCCTCTATTGCCTCGCATGATGACCGAATACGCCCACAACCTGACCGGCATCGATATCAACCCCGGAGCTCATATCGACGAAAGTTTTTTCATTGATCACGGCACCGGAATCGTCGTCGGCGAAACCACCAGAATCGGTAAACGGGTGCGTATCTATCAAGGGGTTACTTTAGGTGCTCTCTCCCTGCCCCGTGACGCCGGCGAGAGCCTGCGCAACACCAAACGCCACCCAACCATCGAAGATGAGGTTATCATCTATGCCGGAGCCACCATCTTAGGCGGCGACACCATCATCGGGGCGCGCTCGGTAATTGGTGGCAACGTCTGGCTGACCTCCTCAGTTCCAGCCGACACCAAAGTCCTGCAAAAACCCCAACAACCGGCATACAGCGGTGAATCAACCGGAAAAGATGAGATTACATGCAACTAGGATATTGTCCTACTATGGCTGCACAAAATTATGACTCCCTCTGGCGAGCCTTGTGATAATCGTTAAGAACATACTTAAGATAATCTTAAGACCAATTTTCTTCCGCGTTCACACGCGCAAGCGCGGTAAACTTCTGGAACTGAAATTCTGGGAGAAGTTGGCCTCCGGCAGGAGTGGAAAATGGAACAAGGAATATACCCGCAGACTTGATCCCGATTCAGAAGTAAGCGGTCATCACAGACAGATTCTTGACCATCATTATTCGTCGGGAATGAAAATTCTTGACGTTGGCAGTGGGCCCCTTAGCGGAATAGGACATTGTTACAACGGTAATAGATTATCTATTTATGCGTGCGATCCAAATGCTGAAGAGTACAACTTACAACTTGATAAACATGGCATAACGCCACCCGTTCAAACCATGTATGCGCGGGGAGAAAATTTGTCGGGAGATATCAAGGGCAAGTACGATTGGATCAACTGTGATAATGCTTTAGATCACACCAGCAACCCTAATAAAGTTATTACAGAGATGCAAAAAGTTTTGCGACCAGGCGGAATAATCAGCCTCCTGCACGTAATTGATGAAGGATTGAAAGAAGGATATCGTGGATATCATAAATGGAATATTCGACCAGACGGAACTAATGCATTCGTGATCTGGAATCCAAAAAAGAGTTACAAATATGTTCAGGAACATCTGGGGCTACAAACTGCTGTAGAAACCACCGGTAAACATGTTCTCATTATTATGAAAGATGTGAAGGGACACCACGATTCGTTAAATTAAGGCTTTTGAGAAAATCTAATCAAGAAGTTATATGAGAGTTACAGATGAGTTACAAAACACTGATATGACAAAAAAAAGTAGGGTGGGCAGTGCCCACCATTCTGATCATTTTTACATGTATCAATTGTTTCCTTGACTCTTACTGAAAAGTGTAGCAAACTGTTATGTAGTGCCTGAATAGTTACCATCAATTTTAATCAGGTCCCATTTACTATGCTCTCGTTCCGTCAATCCAGAGTCATCACATTTGGTCTTGTAGCAGCGCTTTTCTTGACCATCTCAAACCTTGCTGACATCACGGTCTCAGCCCAGGAGACCTATTCACTCAAAGAGTGCCTGGAGTTCGCCCATCAACGTAACCCCCGGATTCAGATTCAACATTTTCAAACGGTGCAAGCCGAAGAGTTAAGCAAAGCCGCAAAAACCGAATTTCTCCCGAAACTTGAGGCTGGCTACTCCTTTATGTATCGGGACAAAATCAACTCCTACGACATCGAAGAGTTAAGTTTTCCCGCCAATACCCACGATCTCTACAATCTCGACATCACCCTGACCCAACCCCTCTTTACCGGCTTCAGTATTATTGAAAACTATCGTCTGGCTCAACTCGGCATCAAACAAGCCCTGGCCGAAGAGGAGCTCGCCCACCTCGAAATCACCTACGAAACTGAGGCTACCTACTTTAACTATCTTAAACAGTTGAAATTTGCCGAAACTGCGGCTCGCATGATCGCCCGCCTTGAAGCCCAGGCCCGTGATGCCCAGCTTTTTTTCGACAATGAACTGATCCCCTTAAATGATCTCCTCTACTCCAAAGTCAAGCTGAGCCAGGCTCGACAGCAACAGCGCCGGGTCAAAACCGGCGTCCGGCTGGCCCAGGCCCAACTCGCGACCATCATCCAGATTAACCGCGACAGCCTTTTTACGATTGCCGACGAACCGACGCAAAAAACCATGAATTTCTCACTCGACCAGGCAACTTCCGTAGCCCTGTCGAAAAGGCCTGAATTACACCTCGCCAACTACGCAATCACGTCGGCTGTTCACCATGTAAAACTGGCGCAAAGCGACTACTACCCCAACCTCTCCCTGCAGGCCACCCATACCCGGATGGGTGATAAATTTACCGTCGACGGTGACGGTATCACCTCGACCCCCTATAATACGTATGTATCAATCGGCGCCACCTGGAAACTCTGGGAGTGGGGAAGGCGCGGCCATCAGGTAAAAAGTGCTAAAGCCGGAGTTGAAGAAGCCCGGCACACGTTAAAACTGGTTGCAGATGAGATCGCTCTGGAGATCAAAAATAATTTTGAGAATGCCGCCACCTCTTTTCTCAACATCGCCACGGCGGCCGAAGAGGTTGAACTCGGCCAAGAGAATTTCCGGGTAACCAAGTTGAGATATAATAATCAGCTCAGCACCGCCACTGAAGTGCTTGACTCTCAAGCCGCCCTGACTGAGGCTGAAGCCAGCTACTACAACGCCCTCTACGAATATAATATTCAACTGGCGGCCCTGGCCCGGGCCGCCGGGGTCGAAAACTGGCAGGTCATAAATTCCTCGGCCAATCAATCGCCGAAACCATAAAACTCAGTACTGCCCAATTAGCAACTTGCTTTGCAGAAAACTAGGACTAGACCATGAAAAAATCAAAACACGTACTCTACAAACGAGAGTGGTGGGTGATCTTTTTTATCCTCGGTTTCTTCTTTATCAACTACCCGATCATCCATATTTTCAATAAAGATTTTATGATCTTCGGCTACCCCGTATTCTATCTCTACCTGGTCTTAGGCTGGTTCGCTTCAATCACCGTAATTTTCATCTTCACCTGGATCGCCGGCCATAGAGAGTGAGAAAAAGGAGGAAGGAGTAATCGACTACAACCCCAGATATCTGCTGATCGTCGGTTTTTCGCTCAGCTATCTGCTCTTTCTTTTCGGCGTTGCTTATTATGCCGACCGGCGTAAACTTAAGGGCAAAAGCATCGTTGCCAATCCTTATGTTTATGCTCTGACCTTGGCGGTCTACTGTTCATCCTGGACTTTTTACGGCAGCGTCGGCGAAGTCACCAATACCGGATTCAAATTTATCACGATCTATATCGGCCCGACCCTGACGGCCTTCTCCTGGGGTTTTATCCTGCGCAAAATGATCCGCATTACGAAGGAAAACAACATCACCTCAATTGCCGACTTTCTTAGTTCCCGTTACGGAAAAAGTGCATACCTCGGAGCTCAGGTAACCACCTTCGCAATTATCGGCATCATGCCCTATATCGCCCTCCAACTCAAATCGATCTCCACCACCTTTGAGCTCCTCGTCCACCCCGAATTACGGCCCGGACTTCAGACCATAGCGAACAACACCATCGCCAATTATCAACATCCCTTCTACCTCGAAACCGCTTTCTATATTTCACTGGTACTGGCTCTCTTTGGCGCCCTCTTCGGGGCCCGACACCTTGATGCATCCGAAAAACATGAAGGTATGGTCGCCGCCATCGCCCTTGAATCTATAGTTAAACTGATCGCTTTTTTCGCCGTCGGCATCTTCGTCACTTATGGCATCTTCGACGGTTTCAAAGATATCCTTACCCAGATTGCCAACCACGACCTCTACAAGGAGCTGCTTCTAATCAACACCTCACCGGCCAACAGTTACCAAGCCTGGTTTACGATGATCATTCTCTCGATGGCGGCGATCATGTTTCTGCCCCGACAGTTTCATATAGCCGTAATTGAGAACCAAAGCGAAAAACATATCAAAAAAGCGATGTATCTTTTTCCGCTCTATCTTTTCCTGATCAACCTCTTCGTCATTCCGATCGCCTTTGGCGGCCTCCTGGAGATCGGCGGCCCCGCCTCAATGGCCGACACCTACGTCCTGACCCTGCCGCTGCTCCACTCACAACAACCCCTGTCGGTTTTAGCTTTCATCGGCGGCCTCTCAGCAGCAACCGGCATGGTCGTCGTCTCTTCGGTCACTTTAAGCACGATGCTGCTCAACAACCTGATTATGCCGTTGCTGCTCTACTTAAAAATCAAGGCCGATCTCTCTTTCTGGCTGATCCACATAAAACGTCTGGGCATTCTCCTGATCATCTTGCTCGGCTATCTCTTTTTTCGCGTCATCGGCGACTCTTACATGCTCGTCAATATGGGGCTCATCTCTTTTTCCGCGGCGATCCAGACGGCACCCGCCTTAATCGGCGGCCTCTACTGGAGAAAGGGAACCCGCAATGGGGCGATGGTTGGCCTCTCCTTAGGTTTTCTTTTCTGGTTTTACACCCTGATGATCCCCTCTTTTGTCTACTCCGGCTGGCTTTCTGGTTCGATTCTGTTAGATGGACCCTTAGGTATCTGGTGGCTTAACCCGATCGAACTTTTTGGCCTCACCGGCTTCGACTTCTACTCCCACTCTCTTTTCTGGTCACTGAGCAGCAATACAATTGCCTATCTGGCAATTTCGCTAATCGATACCCAGGATGAAATATGCATCCGTCAAGCGGAAAAATTCGTCGATGTTTTCAAGCCAACGATCGACCGTTTTATGCACGAAAAACGCTATGCCAATTTCCCGGCCTTGTCGGCACTTGAAAAAATGATGGCGCGGTTTATCGGCAAAAAGAGGGCTCATCAGGTACTGGTCGATTTTTTTGCGACCAAAGATTTCACCGACAAACTTTCCCAGATGAACGATCAGGAGCGCATGCAGCTGGCGGCCGAAGTTGAAAAAAGTATTGCCGGCTCCGTCGGTTCCTCTGCCGCCAGCGTCATCTGTGACACCTATATGAAAGCCTTAGGCTCCGAGATGGAGAATGTCTTTGATATTTTCGGCAAAATCTCACTCTCACTCGAAGCCAGCCAGGAGGAGTTACAACAACGCATCAAAGAGTTATCAGTCCTCTACGAAGCGAGCCGGATGGTCGCCTCTTCACTCAATCCGGAACAGGTCATGGGTGATCTCCTTGACCTTTTAGTCAACAAATTCAATGTCGACAACTGCTCGGTTCGCCTGCTTGAACGGGATGGGATGTTGCGAATCAAAGCACAACGCGGCTTAAGACCGGAATTTGTCAAAACCGCCGAGCGCCAACCCAATATGGAGTGCTATTCCGGCGAATGTTTTCTCACCGGCAAAATGATCCACGTTCCCGACACAACCAAGATCAACAAACCACTCTCCACCAACCTGATAACCGGCCAGGGCATCAAATCCTTCGTCCAGGCCCCGATCTTTTCGGAACAGGAGATTATCGGGGTTTTAAGCGCCTCATCAATGAAAGAGACCGGCTATTTTTCCGATAAATTTATTGATCTCTTCAAAACCTTGGCCCAGCAACTAGGCGTTGCCATCTCTACCGCAAAACTCTACGACCAACTTGCCGTCTTCAATAAAGAACTTGAGGTAAAGGTCGCCAAAAGAACTATCGAACTTGAACGAAAATCGATCGAACTGGGCCAGGCCAACGCTGAGTTAAAAGAGCTCGACCGTCTGAAATCGGAATTTCTTGCCAACATGTCGCATGAGCTGCGCACCCCGATGAACTCAATTATCGGTTACACCCAGCTCCTTATTGATGGCATTGACGGAACCATTAATGAAGACCAGAAAGAGAGTTTGGAAACCGTCGAGCGCAATGCCACCCACCTGCTCGCCCTGATCAATGACATCCTCGACCTCTCAAAAATCGAAGCCGGCAAAATGGTGCTCACGTTAAGCCCGATCTCGCTTGATGCAATCATCGACGAAACCCTGACCACGTTGAATCCGTTATTTGAAAGCAAGGAACTTCATTTTACCTTGCAGAAAGGGAAAGATTTACCCAAAGTTATTGGTGATGCCGAAAAACTGCGCCAGATCCTTATCAACCTGCTCAACAACGCCATAAAATTTACCGCCCCGCAAGGCCGCATCACTTTAAAGGCGGAACTTATGAACGAAAAACCACCGGCCGGGCTTGATCCGCAAAAACGCTATGTCCTGATTTCCGTTGAGGATAGCGGAATCGGTATCAAAGCGAAAGATTTGGATCGCCTCTTTGACGAGTTTCTCCAACTTGATGCTTCAGCCAGCCGTAAATACGGCGGTACCGGACTGGGCCTGAGTATCACCAAACGCCTGGTTGAGATGCATCATGGCCTTATTCAGGTAAGCAGCCGCTATGGCGAAGGATCGATCTTCTCTTTTTTCATTCCGGTTGAGGAGTAGTACGAAGAAAGGAGTCTAAAAAAAATGAGTGAAGAAACTAAACCGGTCATTTTGGTGGTTGAAGATAATGACGACAATCGCCAACTCGTACTCAAAGTTCTCGGTCGCCGGGGCTATGAGGTGGTCGGAGTCGTTGATGGCAACGAGGCCCTGGAACGACTTAACGACATCAATCCCGACCTAATCCTGATGGATATCAACCTGCCCGGCATGGACGGCTACGAGGTGACCCGGCGGATTCGCCTTCAAGGTAAATTCGCGGCCCTGCCGATTGTCGCCCTGACGGCCCACGCTATGGTCGGTGATGAAGAAAAAAGTCTACATGCCGGCTGTGATGCCTATATCAGCAAACCGATTAATATTCGAACATTTCCCGAAACCATAGCCGCCATTCTCAAGGAACATCAACCATGACTGAAACGATTCTGATTGTTGACGACAATCTCGACAACGTCGTCCTGCTCGACAAAGTCTTAAAAAAATCCGGTTACCGGACGCTCAAAGGCTATAACGGTGAAGAGGCCGTCAAACTTGCCCGGCAAGAGACCCCTGACCTGATCCTGCTCGATATTATGATGCCGATAATGGACGGTTTTACAGCCTGTGAAATCATCAAACAAGATGAATCAACCAAACATATTCCGATCTTCATGCTGACCGCCAAACAGGAGATCAACGATAAGGTCAGAGGTCTGGAGATCGGCGCCGATGACTATATCACCAAGCCCTTTCACCTGCAGGAGCTCCTGGCCCGTATCAAATCCAGGCTAAAACTAACCCATGAGCACCGGCAAACGGTCACCAGAGAACGGAGCATGGCCTTAAGCCGAATGGTTAAAGGGGTTGAACATGAGATCCGCAACCCGGTCGTCTCAATCGGTGGTTTTGCCCGCCGTATCTTAGACGAACTCCCAGAAGATGATCGCAAAAAAAAATATGCCGAAGTCATTCTTCAGGAGACCGCAAGACTTGAGCAGATGGTAAAAGAGAGTGTTGCCCTGCAAGATCTCTCCAGCGGCGGCAAAGAGAAGCTCGACATTCACCTCCTGATCGACGAAGCGCTTACCCATACCACCGACCTCGAGGAGCAACACGAGGTCGGAATCGAGCGTAACTTCGACCACAACCTGCCGCCGCTGTCCCTCAATCATGACAACATGCTCATCGCCTTTATCCAACTTATCAGCAATGGCCTGGAAGCGATCGATAACGGTGGAACCTTAACCATTCGCACGTCCGTTGACAACGCCTCCAATCTTCTGATTGAAATATCCGACAACGGGCACGGCATTAAGAGCAAAGACCTGGAACATATCTTTGACCCCTTCTTTACAAGCAAGATGTCGGGAGCCGGTATGGGCCTGCCCCTGACTCGAAAAATCATCGGCTACCACCACGGCACCATATCCGTAGAGAGCCAACCCGGCGAGGGTACCAGCGTAACCGTCACGCTGCCACTTGAAGAGCAAATAACAAACTAATCTGAGAATCATCATGACAAAAGAAAAGATTAGAGTGCAAGATGAAAATATTTTAAAACTCACCATCTGGTTGGTTTTCCTGATATTAATGGTGATTATTTTAAAGAGTCTTGCTTTTTTGTTTATCCCTTTCAGTATCTCCCTACTCCTCTGCTATGCCCTGGGAATTCCCATTGATCGACTACGACGCTTAGGCGTCCCCAGCTCTTTGCGCATAGTTGTAGTAGCCCTCTCGGTTATGGCTTTTGTCTATCTTTTTGGCCGACTTTTGAGTAACAATATCATAGAGTTTAATGCACAACTCCCGGTTTTAGAGGAAAAATTCTGGGGTTATGCCAAAATTCTGCTATCCCGCTTTGAAGTTACCCCGGATCAAGTTCGAGAAAGTTATGCCGGTTTCCTTTCGAGCCTTGAGGGAACCGACTTCAAATCAGTGGGCTCCTTTGTTAAGCGTTTAGGCGGCTCTTTTTTCTCTTTTCTCGGTAACACAATATGGGTTGTTCTCTTCATGATTTTCATGCTCGCCGAACAGGACGAATTCCCCAAACGGGTTGTCCGAGCTTTTGGCCAGAGATCTTCGATTTCGATTATTAAAGCTTTAAACCGCATCAATAAGGCGGTTCAAGATTATCTGGGCCTCAAAACAGCGATCAGTTTATGCACCGGCATTCTCGTTTCTCTAGCTCTTTTCCTGTTTGGCGTGCCCTTCGCCGTACTCTGGGGGGTGCTCGCTTTTCTCTTGAATTTTATCCCCAATATCGGCTCCCTGATTTCGGTCATCCCGCCGGTACTCATCACGCTGTTTCAATTTGGTTCTATCTCAAAAACCTTAGGCGTCTTGGCCGTACTGATTGCTCTGCAAACCGTGGTGGGGAATTTTGTTGAACCGAAAATGATGGGTAAGGGCTTGAACTTAAGCCCATTGACAGTATTACTATCCCTACTTTTCTGGGGCTGGATGTGGGGCATCCCCGGCATGCTGCTTTCGGTTCCCTTAAGCGCAGCCATCAAAATTGCCTTTGAACAGGTAGAAGCGACCCGGCCTTTTGCTATAATGATGGCCGGCAAGTAGTGCGCGACCAAAAATAGCTTTACATTATTATTGATATATCATATTTAGAAAATATCAATAATAATGCAACCGGTAAAACAAGGTTACGATCCAAATCACACAACTTGATAAAGGAGTACGCATGAAGAGGAATATTATTGTTCAATTGTTGGTTTTTACTTTTATGAGCATCATTTCAACTCAAGTCTTTGCTGAAGAGAGTCCTTTTTCTCTTAGTTTTTCCGGGCAGTATATTCCCATTATCTCCGGTGATGCGGGAAAGGGGGGAGGTGCGCCCGATTATGACGATGCTTTTGACGACGGTCTTGCGATCGCCGTGGAGGGGGCTTATCAGTTAAATCCCAAATTTGCCATCCTCGGAGGAATCAGCTATGAAAATTATTCTGGTGATAAATACCAGGGAATCTCATTTGACGACCTTGACATCCTGACCCTGTATGTTGGCAGCAAATATTACTTTTTGTCCCGGAAGAAGACGGGCTGGAATCCATATCTGAGAGCCGACATCGGCGTGGCAAATTTCGATTCTGTCGATATTTCGTATCTTGGAGTGAAGGCAGACTATTGGGACAGCTCATGGGAATTGATGCTTGATGCCGGTGCCGGAGTTGAATACAAGTTTGACCGCCTGGGAGTTTTTCTTGAAGTAAAAGCCCGTTATCTGGACAGTCCTTCTTCCGCTTCCAAATGTGAATTTTCCAGTGCGGATTCATCCTGGAGTATTCCGATAATGCTCGGTGTATCATTCAATTTTTAATAGCACTCAGGGTTTAAAATATTATTTGCATTATGGATACAAAGGGGATTCACATGATTATTGGTATAAAAAGAGATAAATATTATATTTTTATTGTGACACTGATTTTAGCCGGTTTTTTATTGTCGAGCTTGACGGTAGAGGCTGCAAACTGGGCCACCGGAATAAAAAAAAGACTTAATCCCATAGTTACCACTCGTGACGATAAAGGGGTCTGGTTCATTAAAGGTGATAAAAGTGCGTCTATTTATGATGTTTTCGAAGCCATGGGTTATGCCGTTGCTTCAGACCGGCTTTGGCAGGCAGAGAAATATAGACGTGTGGGCCGGGGTAAGCTGGCCGAAGTTTTTGGCCCGAGTCAATTGAAAAGTGATATCCAGGTTCGAACCACCGGCTATTCCGACCAGGAGTACAAGGATGGATTTGAGGCTTTAGATCAAGAATCCAAAGATACCATCAACGGTTACGTCGCCGGTTTTAATCGTCGCATCGCCGAGGTCAAGAACGACCGCAGCCTGCTCCCTTTTGAGTTTAAAGCTGTAGGGGCCTCATTAGGAATAGACTTCGTCCCCGCAGATTGGAGCTATGTTGACGTGCTCGCCTGGGCCACCACGATGTTAAGATTTTTCGATGGCGAAGCAACAAGCTCGGGGCAATTAGAAAGTTATGCTCTCTATCAGGAGCTGGCCGCAAAATTTCCCGCCGACTTTCAAAAGATGTTCCAGGATCTCAGGTGGAATCAAGATCCCGATGCCGTTACCTATATAGCGGATGAGTCCTTGATGGCCTCAACTTTAAAGAAACAGCCTTTGCCGGCAGCAAAAAAAACCGACCCGGCTTTGACTCCTGAATTCAAGAAAATTTTGGCTGAAAATTCTTCTGATTTCAAAATGATTTCTCGGGAGATGAGAGAAACCAGAGAAGAGATTGTCGCAAACCTTAAAAAAATTAACGCCTATGTAAAAATGGGAAGTTATGCCTGGGTGGTCTCCGGCGAAAAAACCGCGTCAGGAAATCCCATAATTTATTCCGGCCCCCAAATGGATCACGCTTTTAAATTTTCGGTTCCCTCCATAGTTGCTGAAGGTTCTATTAAAGCCGGCGGATTAAATATTTCCGGGATGACAATTGCCGGTATGCCCGCAATTGTCATCGGCCGAACTCCCCACCATGCCTGGTCCATGCAGGTCGGTCATGCCCATACTACAGATTACTACCTTGATGATATCTCGTCAATGGTTCTGCACCGAGTCGAAGTCATAAAAGTGGCGGGACAGGCCGATGTGCAACTGCCGGTATACAGAACACCTCATGGCCCGGTTGTTAACGCCGACCCTGTAATCTCCTGGAAATACGCCCATTGGGGACATGAATTTTCCATTGTTGGAACCTATCTTGGCCTGGCTCGAGCTCAGAGCATGGATCAATTTGGTCAGGCGATCAGAAAAGTCTCCCTTTCCCAGCACTACTGCTATGCCGACTGTAATGGCAATATTGCATACTGGATGTCCGGTTTTGATCCCGTCCGGGCACCGGGCGCTGACCCCAGATTCCCCCAGATGGGAGATGGTAGCGCCGAGTGGCCTGAACCTGTCACATTAAAACCCCTAGCCACTGAACGAAATGCCGCAAAAGGATATTATAGTGGCTGGAATAGTAAAGCCAGCCCCTCCTATGCAAATGCACCCAATGAACCTTCATACTATTTTGGACCGTTTCACCGCGCCCATGTGATCGAAGATTATCTTGCGAGCCATGATAACCTGACCTTTGCAGATGTTAGAAACTTGGCACTTTATATTGCGACCACCGATTCAATTAGAAGAGAGTATCTTGCATCGAATCAAGATACATATGGTGATGGGGGTAATCCTTGGAAATATGCTAAAAACGATTTCACCTTGGCCGTTCAGGCGGCACCCTCGGATTCCCGGAATGCGGCCCTGGCGATTCTTGCAGACTGGGACGGTCATTTTGTTGACGGTGGTCCGGAAAACTGGGCCTTTGCTACTGATCGTTCCGATGCCTGGATACTCATGAACCAGTGGATCAGTAACGTCTTAAAGAGAACCTTTGGTGATGAACTTGGTACAGGTGAGAACCGGGTGCTACTTTTCAATGTTCTTCTGCACGGTCTTTCCGGTTATCCGACGAGCATAACTAATTTGTATAACTGGTTCGAGAATAAAACCGACCCGAATGCTCCTCAAACTGCGAATAACATCATAGTTGCAGCCTTAGACGACACTTTAGCTGAGTTGGGTGAGCGGCCGTGGGGGACTGCCAAACGAGGCCGGATCACATATACACATGAGATGATTGGGCCTCTTCATTCTCTGCCGACATCTTCTCGTTCAACCTATGCCCATTGCGTAGAAATGGGACCCAAAGGTCCGGTACGTATTGAAAGCATGCTGCCCCTTGGACAATCCGGCACTATTCTAATGGACGCCACCGGTACACCGCTATTTGATCCCAACTTTTTCAGCATGTCACCGGTTTATGATGGGTTTCAGCATCGAGAGTTCCCTTTAAACAATTAAAGGTGCTAACAAAAACCACGTAGAACGAAAAAGACAGGGCCGAAAAGCCCTGTCTTTTTCGTTCTGTTTCAGGAGGTTTTCCCGGAGCTTACTATTCCGGGGACACCTTACTTAATTCGGAGCCCTGCCCCGACATCAGTAATATATAGAAAAATGGAATTTACTTTTCTCACTTGACGAATCAGCTACTCTTGTGTATTCTCCCTACCTAACGTTAGTTAAAGATGGTTTCCCAGAGTTTTGCCACAACTTGGAGAAGAGATGATGTTGAAAATATTTCATTGCCTGATTGTACTTCTTATAACTATCGCCGGAGCTGGACAAGGCTGGACTGAAACCAAAACTGAAAAGCAAAAATCCTCGATAACCGCGACCCCGGTGACCGCAACTTCCGTGACCCGTGCGACGGTGATCATCACCGAAGAGTCGATGGGCTGGATTGAGGCCAAGGTTAATCCGACAGTGGCGGCTGAAGTTTCCGGGCGTATACAACAAGTTTACGTTGATACGGGTCAGGTAGTCAAAGCCGGCAATACTCTGGTAACAATTGACAGTGAACAGCAAGAACTTGAAAAAGCGGCCCTGCAGTCGGATGTTGACCGACTTGAAGCCTTAATTGTCAATCAGAAACGGACGCTTGAACGTTACCGAAATCTGTTGGCTAAAAAATCGATCTCCCAGGAACGTTTTGACAATGCCGAGGTCAAACTGATCACGCTTAAAGAGCAATTATCGGGCGCTTTATCTCGGCTTTCAGACAATCGGCGGCGCCTGGCCAAGACTTCGGTTTTTGCCCCGGTCGGCGGTTGGGTCGAAAAAAGATTTGTCTCCGAAGGTGATTTTGTTAAGCCGGGCACCCCGCTTTTGCAGATGGTAACCGATCAATTCTTTCGTATCGTCCTCCCTTTTCCCGAAAATGTTGCCGCGAATCTTACCCCGGGCCTTGAAGTTAAACTCACATCCCCACTCAGTCAAGAGCGCATAATCAACGCCAGAATCGATCAAATCAGACCGGCTGTCAATATCTATAGCCGGGCAGTTGAAGTTATAATCTATCTTGAAAATCCCGGTGCCTGGCGGCCCGGCGGGACGATCAACGGCACTGTCATTATCGAGCGCCGTGAAAACGGTATTCTGGTTCCGACGCAAGCGATTGTCCGGCGCCCGGCCGGCGAGGTTGTTTACCAAATCGAAAATCAGGTTGCCTGCCAGCGTCAGGTGATTACCGGCCAACGCCAGGGCGATCTGATTGAGATTATCAGCGGTCTCAACGGTGAGGAGCGAATTATTGTCGACGGTGCCGGATTTTTAACTGATGGGGCACAGGTTCTGGAGAGACAACCATGAGTTTGCCTGGACTCTCCATAAAACAGCATGTTTTAGCGATTATGCTGAGTGCGGTTATTATCCTTTTTGGCTTGGTCAGCTATAACCGGATCGGGGTCGACGAATATCCGGAGATCGATTTCCCGATGGTCTCGATTACAACCACCATGATCGGTGCCGACCCCGACATTATCGATACGACGGTCACCAATGTCATTGAAACTTCAGTAAACTCAACCCCCGGCATCGAACATATTGTCTCGCGTTCCGCTCCCGGAGTTTCCGTCGTCATTGTCAAATTGAAACTAAACCGCGATGTTGATGTCGCTTTTAATGAGATTCAGGCCAAAGTTAACCAATCCTTGCGCGACCTGCCAAGGGAGGCGGATCCTCCGGTGGTGGCCAAAATGGAGATCGGAGCGGCACCGGTAATGTGGCTGAGTCTCTCCGGTGACCGGACGTTGCAGCAGCTCAACCAGTACGCCCGGAATGTGGTTAAGAAAAGGTTGGAATCGATTGAGGGGGTCGGTGAAGTCAGGCTCGGCGGCAAGCGTGACCGCACTATTCGAATTAATCTTAACCCGGAAGCCATGGCCGGCCTCGCCATCACCATCGGCGATGTTATCAGATCCTTTCAAACCAATCATCTGCAACTACCCGGCGGCTATCTGGTTGGCGGGATGACCGAGGATCTGATCAAACTCAACCTGGAGTTCCACAATGTCGAAGAGATCGCCAATCTGATTATTGCCCACCGGGGTGAAGCCGCGATCCGCTTAAAACAGATTGCGACGGTGGTTGACGGCCTCGAAGACAACCGTAAACTGGCCCGCTATAATGGTCATCCTTGTGTCAGTCTCGGCATCGTCAAGGTTACCGGATCAAATACCGTCGCGATTGTTGATGCCGTAAAAGTGAAGTTAAAACATGAAATCACTCCTCAATTACCGCCGGGGATGCGCATAGAAATTGCCGCAAATGACGGCGATTTTATCGAAGAATCGGTGGCTGCTCTAAAAGAACATATTCTTATGGGAAC
>JAYEGS010000314.1:0-9466 GCA_034659215.1 Pseudomonadota bacterium
GGTTCCGGCATCGGCGACAACGGCATAGTGCGACAGCGGCCGTGCCCCACGATTTTCGATAACACAAAGACCTGCGGTCGGCACCACAATATGGCTGGAAAATCCGCCATACATACCGATACTGTTGCCCGGCATCTTCTGTTTCAGGCAGCGATTACCGCGCCCGGATTTACAGATTTGACACTCATTACAGGGCATCACCGCCGGAATGATAACCTCTTTACCGATCATTTCGGCGTCACCGCCAATAACCGTACCGCTGATTTCGTGACCTAAGGTCAGGGGCGGCTCACAAACCGTCGGAACGCCGTCATAAAAGAAACCAAGATCAGTATGACAGACACCACAGCCGGCAATCTTGACGCAGACTTCACCTTCATTTATCGGCGGCATATCGACTTCAGTCAGTATCATTTCACCCGGTTTAACCATCTGCCAGGTTTTGATTTTTGTCGGAACTTCAGACATTTTATTCTCCTAACCTATTACTTATTAGTCCAGACCGGCTTACGTTTCTCAAGAAACGAACTAAGACCTTCCCGGGCGTCGGTATTGCGCATGCAATCATTAAGATAGGCGCCTTCGACGGTTTCAAGGGCGGCGGCAAAAGGTTTGCCGGAAGCCGCTTTCAGAGCCCGTTTGGTTGAGCGCAGAGCCGAACCGCTTAAAGCGGTAAAGGTGGCGATGAATTTTTCAAGTTCAGCCTCGAAATCATCAAGGGCAACCACTTTATTAACCAGGCCACAGGCCAACGCGGCATCGGCCCGTAAGGCTTCACCGCCAAGCACTATTTCATAAGCTTTTTTGGGGCCGACAATCGCCGGCAGAGCGGCTACGGCAATCGGCGGGAAAACCGCCAGTTTGATCTCAGGCTGACCGATCTTGATGTTTTCAGCCGCCATTACCATGTCACAAAAAAGTGCAACTTCACAACCGCCGCCAAGCACAGCTCCCTGAACTGCGGCGATAGTCGGAATCTCAAGGCGGTCAAGACGGCGAAAGATGCCATGAAAAGCCTCGATCATATGCGCGACTTTGTCTTCAGTATGATCAGCGACATCAACACCGACAGAGAAAGCTTTTTTCCCGGCCGCCTGGATGACCAAAACTTTGAGCTCAGGCCCGGCAGCAAGGACACCATCAAGAGCACAATTCATCTCTTCCATGGTCGCGATATCAAGCCAGTTAAGCGGTGGCCGATTAATCGTCAGATAAGCCGCCCCGGCTTTTTCTTCGTAAGTAATAAATTTATAGTCAGACATTTTTTTTCTCCACTTTAAAGCGATGGCAAAGAAAAATGTTCAGATACGAGGCGCCCGAAACCTGAGGAATGAGGCGTACACAAAGTACGCCGCAGTGACGAAGGTTGAAGGGGAACGAAGTAGGTGGACATTTTTCAACGCCATCAAATATATTGGCCGCCGTCGACTTTTATTACTTCGCCGGTGATGTGACCGGCGGCATCGGAGGCTAAGAAAGCCACTAAATTAGCGACATCTATGGGCAAACCGGCTTTTTTCAAAACCCCTTCGTTGATGGCGATCTGTTTAAACTCATCCGGCATCGCTTCACCCATCTCGGTCAGGATGAAACCGGGTGCCACCGAGTTTGAGGTGACCTGATATTTACCCAGATCTTTGGCTGCAGCTTTGGTCAAAGCCAGAACCCCGCCTTTGGCCGCAGAGTAGTTAGTTTGACCAAATTTACCGCGCAGGCCGTTGATCGAGGTGATCGTAATGAAGCGACCCCATTTCTGTTCGCGAAAAATCGGAGCGCAGGCGCGCATATAGTTGAAGGTACCGGTCAGATCGACATCAATAACCTTCTGCCACTGCTCGGCTGTCATCTTCCAGATAGTTCCGTCCCAATTCATGCCGGCGCTGGTTACGAGAATGTGAACTGTACCCCACTTCTCTTTCGCCGCCGCGACCAGGGCTTCAGCATCAGCCAGACTCGAAACATCGGCCTGACAGGCCATGGCATCACTGCCCATCGCTTTGATTTCAGCAACCAGGGCTTCAGCCTGATCCGCACTTTTATTATAGTTGACCGCAACTTTGGCCCCGAGAGAGCCTAAAAGTTTGGCGATTTCGGCTCCGATTCCCCGGCTGCCGCCGGTAACAATAGCTACCTTATCTTTTAAATCAATCATTGTTTTTTCTCCTAGTTTTCACGTTTAAGAATAACTGCCATTGTCGATCCGCCGCCGCCACAGATTGAGGCAACGCCAAGCTCTTTATCAAGCCTTTTCAAGGCGTTATAGAGGGAGACCATAATCCGGGCACCGCTACAACCGGTCGGATGACCCAAAGCGATGGCGCCACCGTTAACATTGAGTTTATCAATGTCAAGTTTGAGGCGAGCAACATTACCCAAAACCTGAGCGGCAAAGGCTTCGTTGATCTCAAAAAGATCCATATCGCTCAAACTCATACCCGCACGCTGCAATACCTTGGGAATCGCTTCGCCCGGCCCTTCACCCATAAAGGTACCATCGACGGCAGTCTGACAGTAATCGACCATTGAAAAAAGCGGTTTGACGCCCCGGGCTGCGGCCTCTTCCCGGGTCATGGCAACCATCATTGCCGAACCGTCTGTAAGCCCGCAAGCATTACCGGCAGTTACTTTGCCGCCATCTTTTTTAAAAGCCGGCCGCAATTTACTCAAACCTTCAGGTGTACTGTTACCTTTGATAGATTCATCTGCGGAAAATTGAAATTCAGGTTTTTTCCGGGTTCCGGGAATCGTCACCGGAATAATTTCATTGTCAAACCAACCATTATCAGCAGCCGCTTGAGCCCGCTGATGAGATCTGGCCGCATATTCATCCATCTCCTGACGAGTAACGCCATATTTTTCACCGACATTTTCGGCGGTCATGCCCATACTTACCTTAGCAATCGGGTCATAGCTGTCTCCCCAACCATCTTCGAGTTTGCGGTCGCCCATCTTAAAACCGCCAAAACGAGCTCCTTTAAGCATGTAAGGGATCGTGCTCATCGACTCCATTCCACCACACAAAACAACATCAGCCTGTCCCAGAACAATCTGTGAGACCGCCATAGATGCGGCTTTCATCCCGGCAGGGCAAGCCATATTGATGGTAACCCCTGCCGTATGCTCACCACACCCGCCTTTCAAGGCAACAGTACGACCCGGATTAACGTGGTTACCCGCCTGCCGACAGTTACCAATAATCGCTTCACCAATATCATCACCCTCAACATTAGCCCTTTTCAAAGCTTCACGCGCCGCGAAAGAGCCGATATCATAGACCTGCATATCCTTCATCGTACCACCGAAGCTTCCCATCGGTGTCCGCACCGCACTGACAAAAACTACATCACTTAAGCTTCTCATATTCACATCTCCTTATAAATAGCACCTTGTTAAGTTGCAATATTGGCTGTTTGTTGTGTTGCTTTTCAATTTAATGTAACTTGGGCTTGACAGCAACTTACATGCCATCTTATCAATACCCCTAAGGGTTCATTGATAAGAACTTGATCACCTTTTACTGCGGTAAATTGTCACCAGTCAAGGTGATTATTCAGGTTGTTCAAGTTTGCACTAGCAACAAAAAAGCCCCCTGAAGAGGAGAACTTTCGTTCCTTTTCAGGGGGCTTTTGTCTTATGGCGGAGAGACGGGGATTCGAACCCCGGGTGAGCGCAAAGCCCACAATAGATTTCGAGTCTACCGCCTTCGACCTCTCGGCCATCTCTCCGTCTGTTCGGTGGGGCTTCTTAACATAAGATCCCCAGTAATTCAATGTTTACTTACATCATACTCCGGCAGCGTCTTTCAAAGTTTCGACTAAATCCGTCTCTTCCCAGGAAAAACCGGGTTCAGTCCGACCGAAATGGCCATAGGCTGCGGTCTGCTGATAGATCGGACGCAAAAGATCGAGACTTTCAATGATACCGACCGGACGCAGCTGAAAATGTTTACGCACCAGTTCGGCCAAGCGCTCTGAAGGAAGTTTACCGGTGCCGAAAGCGTTGACCATAACACTAAGCGGTTCGGCCACGCCGATGGCGTAAGCGAGCTGAACTTCACATTTGGCCACGAGACCGGCAGCCACCAGATTTTTGGCGACATAGCGAGCCATATAGGAGGCACTGCGATCGACTTTGCTCGGGTCTTTGCCGGAGAAACAGCCGCCGCCATGACCACCTTTACCACCATAAGTATCGACAATAATTTTCCGACCGGTCAGACCACAGTCACCCATCGGTCCACCGACGACAAAGCGCCCGGTCGGATTAACCAGAAATTTGGTTTTATCATCAATCATCTCGGCCGGCAGTACCTTTTTGATTACTTCTTCAATAATTGCCTCACGCAAATGATCATACTTGACATCAGGACTGTGCTGACTCGAAATAACCACAGTATCAATCCGTTTCGGCGAAAAGTTTTCATACTGAATCGTAACCTGAGATTTGCCATCCGGCCTCAGAAAATCGAGTGAACCATTCTTGCGCACCCGTGATAACTGCCGCGTCAAGTAGTGGGCAAAGGTGATCGGCATCGGCATTAACTCTTTGGTATCATTGCTGGCATAACCAAACATCAAACCCTGGTCACCAGCCCCTTGCTCTTTATAAAGCCCTTCGCCGGCAGTGACACCCTGAGAGATATCCGGCGACTGTTTATCAATACTGGTCAAAACAGCACAGGTCTCCCAGTCGAAACCCATGGCCGAATCGTTGTAGCCGATCTCTTTGATCGTTTCCCGAACAATCGCCGGGATATCAACATAGCAGTCGGTTGTAATTTCACCGGCAACCACGGCCATACCCGTAGTCACCATGGTTTCACAGGCCACCCGGCATTTGCGATCCTGACTCATAATACTGTCTAAAATTGCGTCTGAAATCTGATCGGCAACTTTATCGGGATGCCCTTCGGTTACTGATTCGGAGGAAAAAAGATAATCTTTAGTCGACATATTGACTCCATTTATGAAAAGTTTAAGAGTTTAAGGGGTTAAAGTTTCGGATGGCTAAGTAAAAATTTCGATATACTAAGGAGTAGTCATTTGCAGGCGCGAGACCATACATTAGTATGTCGAGTGTCTGCAAATGACTACGACGCAGGAGATCGGAACTTTTTACTTAGCCATTTATATTTTCATTAAAAAGGTTTCGGGAAAACGCTTATTCATCTCTTTGGCAACATAGGCCTCGACCTCAGCTGCGGTCTCCATTTTCAGGGATTCCAGCAACATCTCCCGAGCTTCAACAAAGGTACTCTGACGAATGATCTGCTTGACATGAGGAATCGAGATGGCGTTCATGCTGAGTTTATCGAGACCTAAACCGAGCAGAACCAGAGTATAGAGCGGATCACCGGCCATTTCACCGCAGATACTGACCGGAATTTCGGCTTGGCGAGCATTACTGATAATCTGATTCAGAAGGCGCAAGATTGCCGGGTGCAGCGGCTCATAGAGATAGGAGACATGCTCGTTACTACGATCGATGGCCAGAGTGTATTGGATCAGGTCATTGGTACCAATGCTGAAGAAATCAGTTTCCCGGGCCAGTTGATCGGAAATAACCGCCGCTGAGGGCACCTCTATCATAACGCCTACCGGAATTTCCGGATCAAAGGGAGTACCTTCACGTTCGAGATCAAGCTTGGTCGCCTCGACAATTTTACGGGCCTGACGTAACTCCTTGAGGCCGGAGATCATCGGCAACATAATTTTGAGTTTACCGTAATGGCTGGCCTTAAGGATACCCCGCAACTGCGTAACAAAGATCTCCGGATGATTCAGGCAGAGCCGAACCCCTCTGAGACCTAAGGCGGGGTTGACGCTGTCTTCGAGAAAATGTTCCGACTCGGCAATCTTGTCAGCGCCAAGGTCAAAGGTGCGAATCGTGGTTGCACCTCCGGGCGGCAGCGATTCAGTGACCTTTTTATAGGTTGAGAAATGCTCCTCTTCGCTGGGCAGGTTTCGGCGGTTAAGATAGAGAAATTCGGTTCGGTAGAGGCCAACATTGGCAGCGCCATGCGAAATAACCGATTCGGTTTCTTCCGGGGTTTCAATGTTGCCGGCCAAGGCAACGCAAAAACCATCGGTGGTCTCCGCCGGCAGATCCCGATTTAAAATCAAATGAGCCTGAAATGAGTTATACTGTTTCTTCTTCTCCTGATAGGCGGCTAATTGCTCGCGACCGGGATTGACAATGATTTTTCCTTCAATGCCGTCAACCACCAGACGGTCTCCGCCATTAATTTTTTCGGTCGCATATTCGGTGCCGACAACGGCTGGAATTTCGAGTGAACGAGCGACAATCGCCGTATGCGAAGTCCGACCACCAAGATCGGTGACGAAGGCATTCACTTTTTGTGGATTGAGCTGCAAGGTGTCGGCAGGTGAAAGATCATGAGCGACAACTATAACCCCACGGCTTATTTTATCAATGCTGTCATAATCACTTCTGGTCAAATGGCGTAAAATCCGCTCACTGACATGAGCCACATCGCTTTGCCTCTCACGCAGATAAGCGTCCTGCATCTGTTTGAAAAAATTTATTATTTTCTCACAGTTCAGACTTAAAGCCCACTCCGCATTGATCTTCTTCTCCTTAATCAGGAGCAACGTGTCATCAATCAACATCTTGTCTTTCATCATCAGCAGATGAACATCAAAGATGTAGTTGTGCTGGTCGGAAACTTCACTGCCTTTGGCTTTTAAAGTTTTCTCCTTGATCTCTTCAAGCTCTTGTCTAGCGTCGGTAACCGCCTCAAGAAAGCGCTCAGTTTCAAACGCGACCTGATCACTGGAGATCTTCTCGCCCCGAGGTTTAAGTTTTCCACGATCGAGAAGAAAAGCACGGCCAATCGCGATTCCCGGAGAAGCCCCGACCCCACTGACGACACAGCTTAGGGTTTGAGTATTATTATCAACCATAATCATCCACCATCCAATTCTCCAAAACCATCTTCAATCAGGTTTCCCAGAGCCGACATAGCCTCTTTTTCATCTTCACCGACAATTTCAACAATAACGGAGGTGTTCTGGGCTGCTGCGAGCATCAAAACCCCCATAATACTTTTGCAGTTAATCGTAAGTTTCTCTTTAGTAATCATGATTTCAGCAGAGAATGTGCCGGCCAGCTGAACCAGAACCGCCGCCGCCCGAGCATGAAGACCAAGTTTATTGACTATCGTAAATTCTTTTTTAAGCATTTTTAACCTTAATTTAAAGAAAGAGCAGGCAAAGCAACACAGCCAAGCCTCCGACCGGGAGAACTTCAAGTAATCGCAGCTGACCTCCGCCACGGTTTTTGCGTTGCCGGACAAACCAGCCGATCAAAGCCAGGAGCAGAAACAGAGGGATTGTGCGGGCCGCTGTCCCTCGTAAGGCAAAAAAATCAACCAGCAGGAAAGCTGTGACCGCCAGGGAAGCAGTGGTCACAAACTCCATAATATTCCTGACCAAAGGCAGACGCCAGTGGTTAATCGTTTCAATCACCCCGATACCACGATGCAAACCGTGCAAATAGACCGTATAGCGCACCCCGAGATGGATAAAATTATAGGCACCAAACAGAAAAACCAGAGCCCAGAGACTTGGCTTCAAAAAAAAGATCATCACGGCCAGAGCTGAAACCATCGGCTTGAGCCCGTTCCAGAAGAAAGCATCGCCTACCGCCCCGTAGAGTCCGGCCAAACTCTCTTTCAAAGCCAGTCCCTGGTCACCCATCTCCTCACCCTGACTCTCCATGTGCACTAAAAAGCCGAGGATGGCTGCCGCAAAATAGGGGTTGGTATTAAAACAAACCATGTAGCGGCGGGTACGTTGAGCCAGATGTTCAGGGTTTTTTGCGTAAAGCTTTTCGAGCAGCGGATAGATGGCGTAAGCTAACCCCAAACACTGCATGCGGGCAAAGTTCCATGAACTCTGCCAACAGAGACTGCGCAGAAAAATTCGCTGTTCAAGTTGTAATTTCATAGGCACTAAAAAACCAATAGAAGCATTGATATAGCGGCAAAAACGGCTAATTGACGTTTTTGATTCATATTGCAGAGCAGCCCGGCAATTCCGGCGGCCGGAAAGAGCAGTAACAAACGGTCAGTCAAGGGCCAGGCCCATGCCGGCAACATAAGTAGCAGCAACGGTACCAGCAACAGTGAACTGACCATCATCAAGCCCAAAGCTCCAGCCGCGGCACCATAAAAATTAAGCAGACCATGAAGATGAAAGTTAATGGCCGAACTATTTTCCCCCGCCAGAAGCGAGGTCTCCATCTCATCGATAAGCCGAACATTCCTGACCCTAACCCAGCTATCCAACTTACGGGTAAACGCGGCCCAGGGAAGAACGGCCAACAAAACCATAAAGGCCAGACTTTTATCACCCAACATCGCATTTACGGGCAACCCGCTTAAAGCTGCAGCCGTACCACCGGCCGTCAGGGCGAGCAGGGTGTCATCTGTCGGGATATTGCTGCCAACCGGCATTTCATTTAAAAAATAGAGCTCTAAAGAGGCTCCGAGTAACAGGCCGATTTCCCAATTGCCGGCCAGGGCTCCGGCCAAAGTAGCAGCAATCAGCGGCCTTGAGAGCATCCCTTGAAAAATCGCCGTTCGATCAAGCGCCAAAACGGCCCCGAGTAATGAAATCTTGGCCGTCAGCCAGATAAATGGAATGAAATCAAGCCACACAACTCTTACCAACCTTTACGTTGCAAAATGGTAAAAACATCAATGGCCGGAGCGGTCGGCACCGGCTGAATGGTAATCTTCAATCCTTGCCTCTGAAGAGCACGTAAACAGGCAATTTCACTCCGACTAAGAGAGATTGAGTCGGCAACCTGTAATTTGCCCGTAGCATGATGAATATTGCCCAGGTTCAGTTCAGTCAGGTAAAGCCCCTCGTCAAGAGCCTGAACTACCGCCTCAAGACCGGCAAAAAGCATGATCGTTAAAAGTCCGGGGCCGGAACGCTGCTGCCCCATAAAGGTCACAGCCTGACGCACGGAGAGAATTTCAACCCGCAGTTTTGGCGGAACCGCCATCCGCAGAATTTTAGATTGCAGGAGGTTGTCGGGAAGCTGATTGTCAGCCACAACAATACGGGTCGCCCGGGTATAGGGAACCCAAGCCGCAACAATCTGTCCATGAATCAGGCGGTCATCAACGCGATAAAGTACGGTCGTCATAGATCCAAAAACTCGGCCGCAGTAAAGATGTTTTTGCGACCATATTCCGTGATTTCCGCTGCGACCTCCTTTAACCCCTTCTCTTCATCATCATTGAGGCCGCCGGCAAGTTTCAAAAGAATCGGCAAATTGACACCGGAGACGATTTCAACCTGGCCGGGATCATAGAGAGCAAGGCTGATATTAGAGGGCGTACCGCCGAACATATCAGTCAGGATAATAACTTTTTTTCCATCTTTGTGAAACTTCTTTATCATCTCGACCAGACGTTTGCGTACCGCCTCAATAT
>JAYEGS010000315.1:0-1823 GCA_034659215.1 Pseudomonadota bacterium
ACTGGCAGTTATATTGCCCCGCTTTCAACGGGCAACAGTCGCTTCACGCTTTGCTGAAGTGCGGCATCAAGCGACTGAAATTGCCAGTTTTATTAATCAGTGGACAGACGATCAGGTTCGGGCACAGCTTGCCGACACCTCCTTTACTCCTAAAGATTTCCTTATGGAGAGGATAACTGGAACCAATAATAGCTTCAAAAGTGAGCCTCTGCACCACCGCTATACCGGCAATGACAATTTCAACGGGGTCGAGATGCTGATCTCACCCGATGATCTCCCGCGCAACCCTTTCAATCAAGCCTTTTACTTTAATCTTGTTAATGATGACCCCAAACTGATGCCGAGTCCTAATCCCGGACTTATCTATTTGACCTCATTTCGCGAAAACAAACGGCCTCGTGGTGATCGGGGATTGCGTTTTTTCTATCTCATTTTTACCGGAACTGATTTAGATTCTCGTAATCCCGGTTTAGGCACCTGGTACGGCGGCATGGACGATGAAGTCGAATTAAATATTCGTCGTGGTGTTTTAGTCAATCGTTATCCCGACATCCCTTACCGTCCTGCACGAGTTGTCGATGATCGTTGGCGCTAGGAGGCTGAGGCTGTCGCTAAAACCGCCTGTAAAAGATTCATGAGAGTGGAGGTCTAAGGAAAAATGGTGTGTAAAGTGACAAAGAAATTCGCTTCCGGTATTCACGGATTTACGCTGGTTGAACTGCTCATGGCTCTAGGTATTGCCGGTATAATCGCCGCTTTTGCCATCTCGATTTCAAGTTCCATCAGTGGTTTAAGTAAGCAGGCGATGACCAAGGCGCGGATGGAGAAGATTGCGACCAAAGCGAGGCAGTATTACCGCTCGCATAAGGTTCAGGTTGCGGCGGTGGGAACTCCGGCCAATTTTGTTCCCGTAACCGCAGCGGCCCTTAATCTGGAGCAGAAATATCGGCTTGATGGGTGGGGCAAGTTTCTTTATTACCGGGTTTCAACGTCAATTAGTGGTTTTAAAGTTAATGGCAGCAGCGCCAGAGTCGGGGCCATAATTATCAGCAGTGGGCCTAACCAAGGATTTGACATAGTTGGTTATAATGATACGGCGAGAAATGATTTTATAATCAAAGGGGACGATATTATCGTTGGCATAAATTTCAATCAGGAAGCGACGGAAATAACGCTGGATGAGTTGCAGGTTTTGCAGGGTAAGGTCGAGGCTTTTGATGCCCAGTTTGAGGGGATCAATAATGATTCAGGGGGGGATAGTGATGTGGATGAAGATGCTTGCTTTCCTTTTTCCGGAGTCATTGATTGTTACGATGGTTTATCAGTTACTGGTGCTGTCGCTGACCCTAACTGTGGTCGCGCAACTTTAGATGAAATTGAGAAAAAAACTTTTCTTTGTGATTGTAATGATGATGGTGCTGTAGACAGTGATGAATATATGAATGTCTGTTGTTTTCTGACAAAAATGTATGCTCTTTCCAATCTATATCTGACCGATCCTTGGGATAATTCTTATCAATGGAGTAGTGACGTTGTAGATGTTGCAGATTCTCAAGAATTACAAAATTATAAAAATTTGCGACATCATAAATTCTGGTCTTTAGGCCCGGATGAAACAAGTAATTCACCTGACAATGATGATACTTATAAGGACGATATTGTTTTTTAGCCATAGATTCCAAGTTAACGTCAGTTACATAGAAGTTGCAATATAATTTTACTCTTACCCCAATTAAGTGCCATGATTATGTTTACAAGTCCAGGAGTAAATGATGAAATATAGAAAAGGGGTTACCGGTAACCGGGGATTTGCCCTTCTGATA
>JAYEGS010000316.1:0-1813 GCA_034659215.1 Pseudomonadota bacterium
AGACCGTCGGCGTAGCCGTGAACCAGAGCCATATCGCAGGTATAGTTGATTATTCTTGGAATTCCCCGGCTGGTTTTCCATATTTTCGCGGTTGCTTCATCACTGAAAAGGGTTGCGTAGGCCGGGCATCCGGCAATATGCAGGCGATGGCGGATATACTCTTTAACTTCATCTTGGTTTAATTTGTCCAGGTGGTAGTGAACGGTTACTCGTTGGAGGAACTGTTTAAGGTGGGGTTGGCGTAGTTTCTGGCGCAGTTCCGGTTGTCCCACCAGAATGATTTGAACGAGATGCTCCTTCTCGGCTTCGAGGTTTGAGAGCATTCTGATCTCTTCAATGGTTTTATCAGGAAGGTTCTGGGCTTCATCAATAATCAAGGTAACTCGTTTGTTTTCTTGACGAGAAGCGATCATGAAATCCTGGAAAACAGAGATCATTTCACCTTTATCAAGGCCTTCGTGGTTGAGCTCAAATTTTCGACAGATAAGTTTGAAAAAAAGTTCCGGGTTGACGTCGGTGTGACTTATGACACCGACCAGCAGGTCTTTCGGTAGTTGGCGCAAGAGATAGTTGATCAGAGTGGTTTTGCCGCAGCCGATTTCGCCGGAGATAACGACAAAGCCTTTGTTTTCCTGAATTGCATATTTCAGGTGAGTGTAAGCGTTATCGTGCCCGGAACTCAAGTAGAAAAAATCTGCATCCGGCAACAGGTCGAAGGGTTTCTCCTGCAGGGCGTAAAACTCTTCGTACATATGATTTGCTTCCTTCTATTCGTGAGATTTATTGAAAATAGTTCCAATCAAGGGAGATTCCCCCAGACGTTCAATGGCCTGTTTGATCTCCTGTCTGGTAGTTTTTTCTGCTTCAACAACCAAGACAATGCCGTCGACTAATTTAGAGAACACCTGGGAATCGGCGCTGGTGAGGATGTCGGGGCCGTCAAACACCAGAATTCGATCTTCGTAACGATCTTTCATCTCTTTGACCAGATCAGCCATGCGGGCCGCGCCCAGCACCTCTGATGAGGTTGTCAAGGGCCGTCCGCCCGGCAGGATTGTCAGTTTGTCGATGCCCGGATTAAGCAGTACTTCTGAAATTGACGCTTTGCCGAGCAGGTAATCGGCAAGGCCCATGCTTTCCTCGAAGCCAAAGTATTTGTGGATCGCCGGTTTTCTCAGGTTGGCATCAATCAGGAGTACGGTACGGTCAATTTCCTGAGCAATGCTGATGGCGAGATTGATGGCGTTGACGGTTTTGCCTTCGCCCGGTTTTGGGCTGGTGACCAGTACGGAGTTGCCGCCGGTGCTGAGCAGGCGTTGTAACAGCTGGGTTCTTAAGATCTTGACTTGGTCAGCAGCCGGGTGGATACGGCAGTCGTGAATAATCTTGTAATCTTCCAGGCTCTGGAGGTTGAGCCCCTCTTTTTTGCTCTTAGAGATTTCTTTGGTTTTTCCCAGAGTAGTTGGTTTGCTCCCGATAAAATTTTTCTTATGGGTAACTACCTTACTTTTTGGGGTGTTTTTTTCAGCCTCCGGCGGGGAGGGAAGGGGCGGTATTTCTTCTTGGCCGACGGGGTGGTTTGTCTCCGGCTCGCTTTTTATCGTCTCCCGTTCGGTTCTTTCCAGCGCTTTTTTAAGTATATCATTCATAATTTTTAATTCTTATGGTTTTTGGTTTGATAATTGTTTTTTTATCTAAATTCCAATGCGTCGCATCACTTTTATCCAGAGGATATCAAGAGGTAGATAGAATAGATGGATGGCCGCCAAAGCTGCGATTATAAGACCTAGCAGCAGCATTGTGACCAGACCGT
>JAYEGS010000317.1:0-1812 GCA_034659215.1 Pseudomonadota bacterium
CATTCACTAATATCAAGCCCACCCTTTTGGCACTTCTCAAGTATTTTATAATATTCCTGGCGTTCTTCCATTATTTGACTTGAGATACTGTAATAACGAACCGCTAATTTTTCATCTTGTGCCAGTGCCATATCGGTAATTGCCCTGGCCAGACGACCATTGCCATCCTCATAGGGATGTATTGAAACAAACCAGAAACTTGCAATGGCAGAACGGAGGATGCCATCGATCCTACCCTGTTTTTCTTGCCACCATTCCAAAAAAAGTGCGACCTCTTTTTCCATTCTGTTTCCCGGCGGTGCCTGGTAATGGATTTTTTCTCGACCGATGGGACCGGAAACAACCTGCATGGCAGAGGCACCACGGAAATTTCCGACAACGATACGGTGTAGCCCGGAAAACCCGGAGGGAAAAAGAGCTGCCTGCCAGCCGTGGAGTCTTTCTATCGTTAATTTTTGATCGCAGTTGACGGTGGCATCAAGCAGGACATCAACCAAACCTTCAGTATAGCGATCATGTTTCGCCAATCCTGCATCTGGCAGACCAAGGCGTCTAGCCACCGAGGAGCGCACTGAGTCAGGATCTAAAACTTGACCTTCAATAGCTGAAGTTTGCAACACTTCGGCTGCCAACACCTCGGCTTGTGCTTCCAGTCCAAGTCCCATACCCAATGAAGCGACTCGACCTAAAAGTTGCCCGCGTTTAAAATTGCACCGACTGAGAGCTTCCAGCACAGAATCACTCTGCCAAGTAAAGATGGGCCATTTTTTCTCTTGCCAGATGTACTGAATCATTTGCACCCCTAATCGATTCACATTATGAAGCGGTTATAGGCCGTAAGTGCTTCATAGTCAAACAAAAATTTTCTGAGTGATGAGTTGGTGTAAACTTGTTCCGCCCAGGCGGGCGCAGAGATGATCAGGCCTAAAATTGCAATTGTGAACAGCTTTTTCATTTACTCCTCCTTAGATTCTAAACTGAACGTACTGATAGCCATTGTGCACCCTAAATTTTGCGAGTCAGCTGAATAGTTACAAAACATTTATACCATTGAAAATCAGGGTCGTCAATCTTGCGGTTAAATGTTATAGCCCGAGAAATTGATTGCGTGAAAAACCGGCTGCCGGATATGCGATTTTTGACTCAAGTCAACGATTTATATTTATTCTTGTGCTACTACAAACCTATCTTTACCCATCGGGTTCTGCCCCCTCTTCGTTTAACCAACAACCAATATCAACCCACTCAGTCTACAGGCTTAATGATGCCCGAAACAAAAACTAGCACCAAGTTTTTTGTCGTATTTCCGCTTCTGCTATTGTTTACCATATTAATGACCGTGCCAGCAGGTGCCGAAACGGTAACCGGCTGCCACTGTTTCAGACAACGAAGCTATGACCCTAAGGCTAAATTTATCGCCGATGACTATATCCTGGCGACCAGTTTCAACTCTCTTACGGCCAACCTCTTCGGTATCTCTAAAAAGCAGATTATCATGCTTAAAATGAGGGGCGGTGTGCACCAGAACGACCTCTTGATCGCTTTAAAACTCGGCCATGATTTCGGCATTGATCACCAACAACTCCTTGACCTCCGCAAACAAGATTGTTCCTGGCAAGAGATTATGGCTCAATCTAAAACCCTCTCAGAAATCAAAGACAACCCATTGTTAACCATGATCAAATCCGGTAAGCCGGTTAACGACTTAGGGCAAAAAGTCGCCGACTCCATGATTGCCGATTTTTATGACGTCCCGGAAAAAGAGATCGAAAAACTTAAACTTCTTGGTTTTAATGAAAAAGAGATGGCCCT
>JAYEGS010000318.1:0-1799 GCA_034659215.1 Pseudomonadota bacterium
GCGTTACCCATGGTGATACCAAAACCACGCTCCATGGGTTCGACCACAAATTTACCATAGGTCGAAGTCAGACTGGCTTCATCGGTTTTCACATCGGCGGGCTTAATTAGTTCACGCCAATTTTTATATATCAATGACATATATCACACCAGTTGGGGTTAGCGAGAGTAAAATTCAACTATCAACTGCTCATTGATCGTCGAAGAGATATCTTCACGCTTCGGCAGAGCCTTAAGCACTCCACGTCCTTTCTCTTTATCGACTTCAATATATTGCGGCAGACTACGTCTCCCAGCTGAAGCTAAGGCTTCACTGATCCGGTTAAGCTTACGACTCTTTTCGCAAACCTCAACCACATCATTGACTGAAACTTGATAGGATGGAATATCAACCCTCTTACCATTAACCAGAAAATGGCCATGAGAAACCAGTTGTCTGGCTTCAGCCCGAGTGTTGGTAAAACCCATCCGGAAGACGGTATTGTCAAGACGCCGTTCGACCAAAATCAAGAGGTTTTCGCCGGTAACACCTTTCTGCCGATCAGCCTTGGCAAAATAGCTGCGAAACTGTTTTTCAAGAAGTCCATAAATCCGACGGACTTTCTGTTTTTCACGCAACTGTGTAGCATATTCGGTAAACTTCATCCTTCTCTGACCATGCTGGCCAGGCGCATAAGCGCGACGGTCATAGGCACACTTCTCAGTATAACAACGGTCTCCCTTAAGAAACAGTTTAGCCCCTTCACGCCGACACTGGCGACAGACAGATTCTCTGTATCGTGCCAAAACTTCCTCCTTAGACTAAACTCTTCTCCGCTTCGGGGGGCGACACCCGTTATGCGGAATGGGAGTAATATCTCGAATAACATTAATGGTCATACCAACACTCTGGATCGCCCGGATAGCCGACTCGCGCCCTGATCCGGGCCCTTTGACATGGACATCAACAGTCCGCATACCATGATCCATAGCCTTTTTCGCTGCATCTTCCGCTGTCTGCCGAGCTGCAAAAGGAGTACTTTTACGCGATCCTTTAAAACCCACAACTCCGGCATTGGACCAAGCAACAACATTCCCATGAGGATCAGTGAAACTGACCTTGGTATTGTTAAAAGTAGCCAGTATATATGCGATCCCGGCAGGAACGTTCTTTTTCACCCGGCTTTTGCCGGATCTACCCTTCGGTTTAGCCATTTTCCCTCCTAGCAGCTTTAGATATTTAAACGCTGCCAGTAATCAATTACTTAACTATTTGCGTTTCCTCGATATCGGTCCGCGAGCCGGACCCTTGCGAGTCCGAGCGTTGGTCTTCGTACGTTGTCCCCGAACCGGCAGACCACGACGGTGACGCAAACCTCTATAACAACCAATATCCATCAATCTTTTGATATTGGTGGTCACATCCCGGCGCAGATCACCCTCAATTTTGTACTCAACCTCAATTTTTTCACGAATACGGGCTAACTGATCATCATTTAAATCATCGCTGTCGGTATTCGGGTCGATTTCAACGTCAGCAAGGATTTTCTGCGCACTGCTTCTTCCCAATCCATAAATATAGGTCAGGGCAATGACAATTCTTTTATTTCGGGGTAAGTTCACCCCAGCGATTCTAGCCAATGGATTCTCCTCCTAGCGCGTAAATTATCAACCCTGGCGTTGCTTATGTTTTGGGTTCACACAAATAACCCGTACTACACCATGACGTTTAATCAATTTGCACTTATCGCACATTTTTTTTACAGATGCTCTAACCTTCATCTCTTACTCCACTTACTATTACTACTTTGCCGGAATTAC
>JAYEGS010000319.1:0-1798 GCA_034659215.1 Pseudomonadota bacterium
AAACAGGCATCAAAACGCTCTAAAAGTTCATCGACGGTCTCAATCTGACCGACAACATAGCTCTCAACAACTTCAACGCCCAAGGCTTTGAGATAATCGACCTCAGCCTGAACAATAGCTTTGGGCAAACGAAACTCGGGGATACCGTAAACCAGAACCCCGCCGGTTTTATGCAGGGCTTCAAAAATTGTCACCTGATGACCAAGCTTAATCAGATCCCCAGCCACCGTCAATCCGGCCGGACCACCCCCGATAACCGCAACTTTCTTACCGGTTGCCGGAGCCACTTCAGGAAGTTCAATTTTGCCTTGCGCCCGCTCATAGTCGGCCGCGAAACGCTCAAGCCGACCAATCGCCACAGATTCACCCTTTTTAGCGAGCACGCATTTGGCCTCGCACTGACTCTCCTGCGGACAAACCCGACCGCAAACTGCGGGCAGAGCATTGGTCTCTTTCAGTTTGTGAGCCGCCTTAAGAAAATCACCATCCGCAATCAGGCCGATAAATTCCGGAATTTTGACGTTTACCGGACAACCTTCAACACATTTAGGCTTCTTGCAGCGTAGACAACGGCTCGCTTCCAACATCGCGGTTTCATTTGAGTAACCAAACGGAACCTCTTCAAAATTGCGCGCTCTAATTTTGGCTTCCTGTTCCGGCATCGGATGCCGGGGAAGTTTTTTTGCCTTATTTACCTTCTTCTCTTCAGCCATTACTTATCACCTCCGCATTCATCACAGCAACCGCAACTGTCACCGTGCTGGTAGCGTTCGACCGCCACTTTTTCCTGTTCCAAGTAGATGCCCTGACGTTTCAGCATCTCGTCAAAATCAACCTTATGACCATCAAATTCTGGCCCGTCGACGCAGACAAATTTAGTCTCACCGCCAACCGTCACCCGACAAGCACCACACATGCCCGTCGCATCAACCATAATCGTCGGCAAACTGACCAACGTCTCAATCCCGAACGGCTCGGAGGTTTTGCAGACAAATTTCATCATAATCGGCGGTCCGATACCGATGACCAGACCAATTTCACCACTTTCCCGATTTTTCTCCAAAAGCTCCTGCTCGACCTTAGTTACCAAACCGTGAATTCCATAGGAGCCGTCATCGGTGCAGACATAGAGTTCGTCACTTAAATCCCGCATCTTATCTTCCCAGAAAAGAAGACTCTTGGTCCGCGCCCCGAGTATCGTAATAACTTTGTTACCATTAGCTTTTAAGGCTTTGACAATATTATGGGTCGGCGCAATGCCGATGCCACCGGCGACACAAAGCACGGTACCATAATCACCCATATGCGTAGGTTGACCTAGCGGCCCGATGAAATCGGCCAGACAATCACCGACTTCAAGTGCACCAAGCGCCATCGTACTTTTGCCGACTTCCTGAAAAATTATGGTCACCAGACCCTTTTCCGGGTCGGTATCCGCCACCGTCAACGGCACTCTTTCACCAGTCTCATTTAGACGAAAGACAACAAACTGCCCCCCTTTCGCTTTTTTGGCGATACGCGGCGCTTCAATCTGCATCATCTTGACGCTCGGGTTCTTGGAGAACTCCTCTTTCGCGACAATCCTGTTCACGATCTTACTCCTTAAAAATTAAGTTATATACTATTTGGTGTTGAAGTTTTTTTCACAAAACCTGCAAACACTTGCTAAAAAAAACACAAGGTCGCGCCCTATAATATATACTGTATACAAAGTCAAGGCCTTTGTCGTGACCGAAACTTATGCAACAGTTGATCGCCGGTGTCATGATTATAAATTTCACCTCTCTCTTTTAATTAA
>JAYEGS010000320.1:0-1767 GCA_034659215.1 Pseudomonadota bacterium
ATATAGAGCAACCGACCAAGATTGCCGTCTGAACCAGTCTCAACCGCTTTCAATTTGGCCCCATGATTTTCCCGAGCGCCAACCACTGCAGCCCCGACAGCATCGCCAAAAAGGACAGCGGTAGTACGATCCTCCCAATCAAGATGGTGGCTGATGATCTCGCCGCCGATCACCAAGATATGCATATCAGGATCGCATTTGAGATATTTTTCAGCAATCGCAAGGCCGTAAGTAAACCCGGAACAGGCGGCACAAATATCCATTCCGGTCGCTTTACTAGCACCCAAAAGAGCCTGCACAGTACAAGCCCCGGCCGGCATCAAATAATCCGGCGTCATCGTACCACAGAGAATGAGATCAATATCTGTAGCTTCAAGCCCGGCGGCGGCCAGTGCCTGCTGCGAAGCCGGCACCGCAAAATCGGAAAATTTCTCACCCGGCATAACAATATGCCGTGACTTGATACCAGTTCGCTGAACAATCCATTCATCACTGGTATCCATAATTTTTTCGAGGTCGAAATTAGTAACTACATTATCGGGAGCCGCAGAACCGGTCCCTAAAATTACAATATCTTTCATTTTAAAATTCCTTATTTTATTTTAACAAAACTTTTTGCCGACTTCTTTAAAAATCGACAGAGAACGTTCAATCGTGGCATCATCAACACAGTAAGCGAGCCGGAAAAAACCGGGCCCGCTGAAACCACTGCCGGGTACAGCCAAAATTCGATACTTCTGCAACTCCCGGACAAACTCGACATCATCGGTAAGCGGACTGCGGGGAAAAAGATAGAATGCCCCTTGCGGCTTAGCAACTTGAAAACCGGCCTCAACCAGCCCCTGATAAAGAATATCACGCTTACGCTCGTAGACAGCAACGTCTATGGTTATCCCTTGCAGGCGGGCAATCAGGCGCTGCATGATCCCCGGAGCGTTGACAAAACCTAAAATCCGGTTAGAGAAGACAAAACCATTGGTCAGCTGCTCAAAATCATCGGCTTCCGGATGAAGCGCCAAAAAACCGATGCGCTCGCCCGCTAAAGAGAGCTCTTTTGAATAGGAATTGGCAATCACAGTGTTACGATAAACCGGGAAAATCGGGGGTACGGTTAGCCCGTCATAAACCAGTTTACGGTAAGGTTCATCCGAGATCAGATAGATTGTCCGACCCATTTCTGCTGATTTATCCGCAAGCAACTTACCTAAAGCGGCAATCTGTTGGGCCGAAAAGATGACCCCGCTGGGATTATTGGGTGAATTGATAATTACAGCTGCGGTCTTCTCATTGATCGCTGACGCAATCGCCTCAAGATCAAGCGCAAAATCTTTGCCCGGAGGAATGCTGCAAAGCACCCCGCCATGATTGTCAACATAGAAATTGTACTCAACAAAAAACGGGCTTGGCGTAATCACCTCGTCACCCGGATTGAGAATTGTTTTAAGGATCACATTAAGAGCCCCGCCGGCACCGCAGGTCATAACAATACCTTGAGAGTTAACCGTCATCTGCTGTTCTTCAGCAAGAAAGTTGGCAACTGCGGCGCGGGTTTCGGGATAACCGGCATTGGGCATATAGCCATACTTAAGATGAGACGTTTCGCGAACAATCTTCTCAAGTTCATCTTCGACCGCTTTAGGGGCTGCAAGATCAGGGTTGCCAAGCGTAAAATCACAGACCTGATCAGCCCCGTATTGAGCTTTTAAGGCGGCCCCCTCTTCAAACATTTTACGAATCCATGAAGAGCGCTCCATGAATTGAGTAATT
>JAYEGS010000321.1:0-9215 GCA_034659215.1 Pseudomonadota bacterium
TCAAGGCCGATTTTCTCGCCGAGGTAATTAGCGGCCGGGCCCCGGAGGTCGGGATCTCGGCCCTTGATGCGGTTAAATGGTTAGGGGCCATGCGCGGCGGTTATAATCTGACGCCGCTGCTCGAAACCATGAATGATAAACGACCCGAGGTTGCGGTAGCAGCGATTGATGCCTTAAAATATACCCTGCTGGTCTATGATGCCTTTGCCTGGGTGGTTGAAGAGTTTGAAAAGGGGCATCAGGGGGCTCGGGAACTTCTCGAATCTTGGGCTCAAGCCGAGTGGTTCAAAGCGCGTCCGGCTCTGCCTCAAGAGCTGATTTTGACAGTTTTTAAAGTGCCGGGCGAAACTAATACTGATGATCTCTCTCCGGCTTCCGAAGCCTCCAGCCGCAGCGATATCCCTCTGCATGCCCAAGCTATGCTGGCGGCCCGGATTGAGAACCCTTTAAAAAAACTTGATGAATTACGGGCTTTGGGTAATCAGATTGTTTATGTCGGAGATGTTGTCGGTACCGGCAGCAGTCGCAAGTCCGCGATTAACTCCCTGCAGTGGCACTTAGGTCACGATCTGCCGGGAGTTCCCAATAAACGCGGCGGCGGGGTTGTGATCGGCGGCATTATCGCCCCGATATTTTTCAATACGGCCCAGGATTCAGGAGCTCTGCCGTTGGAAGCTCCGGTTAACGAGCTTGAAAGCGGTGATATTATCAAGTTGCGCCCTTATCTCGGCGAAATCGAAAAAGGGGGGCGGGTGATCAGCCGTTTTAACTTGCAGCCCAATACGTTGGCCGACGAGTATCGGGCCGGAGGCCGAATTCCGTTGCTTATCGGCCGCGAGTTGACCGCTCGGGCGCGTCAGGTTCTGGGTTTGCCGGAAGCCGATTTTTTTGTTCAGCCGCTCCAGCCCGAATCATCTGCCGACGGTTATACTCTGGCGCAAAAGATTGTCGGTCGCGCTTGTGGTCGTGACGGGGTTCGGCCGGGGATGTATATTGAGCCCAAAGTTACAACCGTCGGCAGTCAGGATACGACCGGGCCGATGACCAGAGATGAGATCAAAGAACTTGCCGCCTTAAAATTTTCCGCTGATCTGGTTATGCAGTCATTTTGTCATACGGCCGCCTATCCGCAGCCGGTCGATGTCAAAATGCACCAGCAACTGCCCGATTTTATCAGGGATCGAACCGGTGTCTCTTTAAAACCCGGCGACGGCGTGATTCACTCCTGGCTTAATCGTTTGCTGTTGCCCGATACTTTGGGGACCGGGGCCGATTCGCATACCCGCTTTCCGCTCGGCATCTCTTTTCCGGCGGGCTCCGGTTTGGTCGCTTTTGCTGCGGTTTCCGGACTTATGCCGCTCGATATGCCGGAGAGTGTGTTGGTGCGTTTTTCCGGTAAACTCCAACCTGGCATCACACTCCGTGATCTGGTCAACGCAATTCCTTTAATCGCGATTGAGAAGGGCCTGTTGACGGTCGCCAAAGAGGGTAAAAAGAATATTTTTGCGGGCCGGATTATTGAGATTCAGGGTCTTGAGGAGCTTAGCTGTGAACAGGCTTTTGAACTTTCCGACGCCTCGGCTGAACGGAGTGCCGCAGCCGGTGTCGTGCAGCTGAGTATAGAGCCGGTAAAAGAGTTTTTGACCTCCAATACCGCACTGATCGATGATCTGGTCGCTTCCGGCTACGGGGACGCCGAAACCCTGAAACGGCGGGCCGCGGCGATGCGGGAGTGGTTGGCTAAACCGCAACTTTTACGGGCTGACGCCGATGCAACTTATGCGGCCGTGCTTGATATTGATATGAGCCGGATAAATGAGCCGATTCTGGCTTGTCCCAATGATCCCGATGACGTTGCCGTTTTAAGTGATATTTTAGCCGATGAGCAGCGCCAACAAAAGATCGATGATGTTTTTGTCGGCAGTTGCATGACCAATATCGGCCATTTTCGCGCCTTGGGTGAGATCTTGCGCGATGAGGGCCAGGTTCCGGTTCGTCTCTGGCTGGCACCGCCGACGCGAATGGATGCCGAGCAGCTTAAAGATGAGGGTTACTATTCACTCTTTGGTAAGGCCGGAGCCCGGATCGAGATTCCCGGTTGTAGTCTCTGTATGGGTAACCAGGCCCGAGTGGCCGATGATGCGGTGGTCTTTTCGACCTCAACCCGCAATTTTGATAACCGTCTCGGAACCGGAGCAAAAGTTTATCTCGGTTCGGCTGAATTGGCTGCGGTTACGGCGCTTTGCGGTCGTCTGCCGACGGTTGAGGAGTATCGTCTGATAGTCAGTCGTAAGCTCCCGATCGAGAAGCATTCAATGGTTTATAAGTATCTCGATTTCTCCCGACCGTCTGTATAAATCTTGACAAAAGGGCTCTGAAAATGCTAATCTTGCCGTTTCGCCGATAATCGGTGGATCGGTGTGGTCGTAAAAAGTTTTTTATAGCTGAGAATGGAGGTGCACCGATGGGCGATCGTTTTAAAAAAGTACTGCTGGCAATCGATTTCTCCGTTTCAACTGATGATGTGATTGCGGTCGGGGTGAAATTTGCCCGTAACTATGATGTTCCGGTGACACTGCTTTATGTCATTGAGGATGGTTTTGCCTTTTCCGGTCTTGACGGAATCAGTCTGCCGGTGGATGATTTTCCCAGTATTCAGAACTATATCGCTGTCCGTCGGGTGACCCTGCAGGAAAAACTGGACGCGTTGGTGGCAACCTTGAAAAAAAACGGCCTTGAAGTTGACGGTCGAGTGATTGAGGGCCATCCGGCGGCGATGATTGTTGATGAAGCTGAACAGGGTGGCTATGATGCCATTTTTATGGGGTCACATGGCTGGTCTGGTATCAAAAAGTTTCTCATGGGTAGTGTTGCCGATAAGGTCGTAAAAAATTCAAGCTGTTCGGTAATGGTCGTGAGACCGATTGTGGTTGAGGCTTAGCTTTCTTTTAACCTTTAACCTTTATTTTATGGAATAGACGATTATGATTGAACGCTACTCACGTCCGGCGATGAGCCGGATCTGGAGTGAAGAGAATAAATTTAACAGTTGGCTTAAAGTTGAGCTGGCGGTTTGTGAAGTGTTTGCTGATCGAGGTGAAATTCCTCTTGCTGAGTGGTCTGAAATAAAGGAAAAAGCCGCTTTTGAGGTTGGGCGAATTAACGAGATTGAAGCTGAAGTTCGCCATGATGTGATCGCCTTTTTGACCTCGGTCGCCGAGCATGTCGGCCCCGCATCACGTTATATCCATCTTGGTATGACCTCTTCGGATGTTCTTGATACGGCTCTGGCTCTGCAACTTAAAGAGGCGGGTCAGATGTTGATGCAGGGGCTGGACCGGGTACTTGAGGTGCTGAAAATCCGGGCTTTTGAACTCAAAGATTGCCCGATGATCGGCCGTTCTCATGGGATTCATGCCGAACCCGTAACTGTGGGTCTCAAATTTGCCATCTGGTATGATGAGATGGGGCGTCAGAAAAAGCGCCTTGAGGCGGCGATCCAGGATATTTCGGTCGGTCAGATTTCCGGTGCGGTCGGAACTTTTGCCAATATTGAGCCTGAAATTGAAGAAGCCGTCTGTCAGCGCCTCGGCCTGCAGCCGGCCCCGGCCTCAAGCCAGATTGTGCAGCGTGATCGTCACGCTTTCTTTTTTACGACTTTGGCTCTGGTTGCCGCTTCAATCGAGAAATTTGCCACTGAAATCAGGCATCTGCAGAGAACTGAAGTGGGCGAGGCTGAAGAATTTTTTCATGCCGGGCAAAAGGGCTCCTCGGCGATGCCGCACAAACGTAATCCGATACTTTCGGAGAACCTTTGTGGACTTGCCCGTCTGGTTCGTTCTTATTCCCTGGCGGCGATGGAGAATGTGGCTTTGTGGCATGAGCGCGATATCAGCCACTCTTCGGTCGAGCGGGTCATGTCCCCGGACGCCACAATTTTGCTTGATTTTATGTTGCATCGTTTTGCCGGAATGATGGAAAAACTGGTTGTCTATCCTGAACGGATGCTGAAAAATATCGAATTGACCGGTGGTACTATCTATTCGCAAGGTGTCTTGTTGGCTCTGGCCCGGGCCGGGGTTTCACGTGAGGATGCCTATCGTTGGGTGCAGCGTAATGCGATGCAGTCTTTCAATGATGGTGGTTCGTTCAAGGAGTACCTGCTTAAAGATGAAGATGTGGCAAAATATTTATCAGCCCAGGAGATCGAAGAGAAATTCAGTCTCGAACACCATATGCGTCAGGTGCCGGTAATCTTTAATCGGGTTTTTGGAAAGTAAGAAATTTAAGTGATTAAGAGCAAAGGATAATTAAAAATGGAACGTCGTGAAAAATTGTATGAAGGTAAGGCTAAGATCATCTATGCGACTGATGATCCGGATAAAAATATACTCTACTTCAAGGATGATGCGACCGCTTTTAATGGTGCAAAAAAAGGATCTATTCTCGATAAAGGGGTGATTAATAACAAGGTCTCAGCCAAATTGTTTCAGATGCTGGCCGAAAAGGGTATTGAGAGCCATTTTGTTGAGATGCTTTCCGACCGCGAGATGTTGGCTAAAAAGGTCGATATCATCCTGGTCGAGGTCGTGGTTCGCAACTATATCGCCGGGAGTCTGGCCAAACGGATGGGGCGGAGTGAAGGTGAAAAACTGCCTGAGACTATCGTTGAGTATTACTATAAGGATGATGCGCTTAATGATCCGATGATCAATCGCGATCATGTCCTGGTTTTCAATATTGCTACAGCTGAACAGATTGATGCGGCCCGGGCTACGGCTCTCAAGGTTAATCAAGTGTTGAGCGAGTACCTGCTCGAACGCGATATCCTGCTCGTCGATTTTAAACTTGAATTCGGGAACTATCACGGTCAGATGTTGTTGGCCGATGAAATTTGTCCCGACACCTGTCGCCTCTGGGATCGTCACACCCTGGAAAAACTGGATAAGGATCGTTTCCGGCGCGAGCTGGGCAATGTTGAGGAGGCATACCTGGAGGTTTGTCGCCGGGTTTGTGGTGATCTGTAGAGAATGCCTTCTCATAAACTGACGGTTTCACTCGAATCGAGGAGTTACTCGATTCACATTGGTTCCGGCCTGACCAAAGCCGGAGGTAATGGTGCGTTGTTGCCCAAGCTCCGCGGTAAACAAGGGGTTGTGGTAACCAATACGACGATTGCCCCACTCTATTTAGAGCGGGTGCAGGAGTGGCTTAAAGCGGCCGGCTACGAGAGTTCGGCAATTATTATACCTGATGGAGAAGAGTATAAAAGCCATGAGGTGTTGCAGGATCTTTATCGGAAGATTTTTGAATCCGGTCTTCAGCGCAATAGTTTTGTCTGTGCTTTAGGGGGCGGCGTGGTTGGTGATCTCGCCGGTTTTGCGGCCGCGACATATATGCGGGGGGTCGACCTGATTCAGATACCGACCACCATTTTAGCCCAGGTAGACAGTGCTATCGGCGGTAAAAATGGGGTTAATCTGGAGTTTGGAAAAAATCTGGTCGGGACAACCTATCAGCCGCGAGTTGTGATCTCTGATGTTGATTTTATCGCCACTTTGCCTGAGCGCGAGTCTTTTTGCGGGTTTGGTGAGGTGGTAAAGTATGCTCTTCTGGCCGGTGATGACTTTATCTCTTTTCTGGAGATGAATCATCCTGAGATTATGAAGCAGGATCCTCGGAGCCTGGCGAGCATGACCCTTTCATGCAGTCGTATCAAGGCTGACTATGTAGTTCGAGATGAATATGATCTTTTAGGGGTTAGGGCCGTCCTTAACCTTGGTCACACGGTCGGCCATGCTCTGGAAAAAATGTACGCTTTTCAGCAGCTCGCTCATGGCGAGGCAGTGGCTATCGGCTTGGTCTGTGCCTTGTCACTTTCCGTAACCATGAACTTGCTGGCTGAGTCGGGTTTTCAGAGAGCTTTGCAGCTACTTCAACTTTATGGTTTGCCGATGCTGGTTCCGGCCGATGCGGATGTTGATGAACTTATTAATATTATGCGTCGCGACAAGAAGGCCGGTCGCAGCTTGTCAATGATTTTATTGCGCGGTCTTGGTGACCCGTACTTTGAAGAGAACATTGATGCCGGGCTCTTGCGAGAGACCTTGGAGAAATGTAAGCAACCCCTAAATATTACGTAATTTTATACTATGGAATCATCTACTTCACAGATATCACTGCTGATCGCTTTTTCGGCCGGGATATTCTCTTTTATTTCGCCTTGTGTTCTGCCCCTCATCCCCTCCTACCTGACCTATATTACCGGTATCTCTTTTGATGACCTGGTTGATAATCAGAGTCGATCGGTGCGCCGGCGCACCCTTTTTCACTCCCTCTTTTTTATTCTTGGATTTACCATGGTTTTTGTGGCTCTCGGGGCTTCGGCGACCTATGTCGGTAATTTCTTTCAGGAAAATCAAACCCTGATTCGGCGGGTTGGCGGTGTGATTGTTATTCTTCTCGGTATTCATATTACCGGGGTGGTGAAACTCAATCTGCTTGAACGGGAAAAACGTTTCGAGTTCAAGAATAAACCTTTGGGATATTTGGGTTCGGTACTTGTCGGAATTGCTTTTGCGGCGGGTTGGACCCCCTGTATCGGGCCTATCCTGGCCAGTATCCTGCTTTATGCCAGCACTTCTGATAATGTCGGGGGCGGGATTATCCTGCTGGTCGCTTACTCTATGGGGTTAGGCTTGCCCTTTCTGATTTCGGCTCTGGCTTTTAACACCTTTTTGACTTACTTTTCCCGTTTTAATCGGTATCTGCGAATCGTTAGTATTGTCAGCGGCATCTTTCTGATAATTATCGGTTTTCTGCTGATCTTTGATTGTCTCTCTATTTTCGCTCAGTATCTTAACATGTGGCTTCCACAAACAGGCTAATGGCGTCGTAAAATATTCACCTGCTTCGTTGCTCTGCAACCTTCGTCACTGCGGCGTACTGCATGTACGCCTCATTCCTTAGGTTTTGAGCGCCTCGCATCTGAACATTTTACTTTGCCATTCAGGTTTAATTTTTTTTACTGTATGGTTATAAAGGGCTATGAATAAAATTATTATTCCCATTCTCGAAGTTTTTGGTTTCTTTTTTGCGGTCTGTGGTATCGCTATGTGGCTGATGCATGATCTCTATGTTCTTGCATCCGTGGTGATTGGTATTGGCGGCGTTATGGTTCTGGTTGGCATGTGGATTGAGCGAAAGTATGTAGGATATTATGATGACTGACTGACTTTTGGGAGCGTTAAATGGCTAAGATAAAACCGGCTGCATTTATCACCGAAATAAAAAATAACATAGCTGAAAATGACGCAGTCAAAGCGAACATCGTCCTTTCTCATATCGCTGAGATGGAGCTGGCGGTGCAGAAAGAGGCGCTTGACCTTTTCTGGTTGAGCCCGGTAGAATTTGCAATTCCTTTGCTGGCTGCAGTTCTCGATAAATTCCCCTATTTAAGCAACTCATTTCCCGACTTGAAAGAGCGTCTGGTGGCTCGGATTTTAGAAGCTCCGGAAGTGTATCTGGCACTTTTACAGGATGAAAAGTCCGAATGTCGAGAACTTCTCATTGAATTGTCTGGAGAGATCGGGCTGGATGATGCCTATCATGTGCTGATGGCAATATTGATTAATGCTGAAGATCATGACCTTTTGGAAAAGGTGGTTGTCGCTTTAGGAGAGATCGGCAACTCCGGGGCCGCAGCGAATATTGCGGAACTTCTCTATACCGAAAATGATGACTTGGTCGCGGCTGCAGTCAAGGCCTTGGGGCAACTCGGCTCAGCTACGGCAATTCATCGGCTCTATGAAAAACTTGGTCATAATCAGGAACTCGATTTTGCCATACTCGATGTATTCCTTGATGTGCAGTCGCACGAATCGATCAAAAAACTAAATAATACTTTAGTTTCCCATCAGGCCCATGTCCGTTCTGCGGGCAAGGAAAGATTGGTCTCTTTGGGCAGTAAAGCTCTGCCGGTATTAGCTGATAACCTTTTGCAAGGTGATCCCGACCTGTTGATTCATACGCTTAACGTGATGGGTGATATGGGGGATGAAGGAGCCATTCCGGCGATTAAAAAGCTGATCCATAATCAGCCGCGTGACGGTAATGTGCGTTTTGCCGCGTATGAAACCCTGGGTCGTTTACCTTTGACCAAAGGGGCCTATGTTCTGGCTGCCGGACTCCATGATCCGGTTGATAATGTTCGCTCTGCGGCAGCTACCGCGATCGATAGTAACTATAATGAGATTCTGGCCGCTGGTCTTAAAAACATGGTACGGGGCGAAGATGCCGAAGCCCTTGATATGGTGCGGACAATTATTTCGACCCAGAGCGGAACCATCTTTCTTGATCTGCTGGAGATCGATTTTTTTAGGAAAAACGCTTTTGAGTGTCTGACTGAGAGCGCCCATGCCGAGGTGCGTGATTATTTTATTAGTCAACTCAAAGAAAATGGTTTTGAAAAAGAGGCGGCTGAACTTGGTGGTGATCAGGAAGAGGTTGTAGAAACTGCGGAAGTAGTTAAGAAGAGGGTTGTTGCCATTGATGACTCAAAAATGATTCTTGGTATTTTCAGGAGCATGCTCCATGCGTTAGGTTACGAACCTTTTATTTTTCTCGAGCCCGAGGTTGCGGTTGAAGAGGTTCGTAAACTTAAACCCGATGCTGTTTTAACTGATCTCAATATGCCGGGAATCACCGGCATTGAAGTGACCCGAATAATCCGTGAGACCTTCAGTAAGGATGAAATGCCGGTGATCATGGTTACCACCCAAAACGAAACTCAGGATAATGAGGCGGCAAAAGCGGCCGGGGTTAACGAAATTCTCCACAAACCCTTTACCAAAGAGGGGATCGGTGAGGCCCTGGCCCGTTATTTTCCTTTCAGCCCATAGAAAATTGAGCGCATATAGCGTTGCGGTTCAAAAATATTGGTGATTCCGGTCAGGCTCTCCTGAGCGCCGATGAGAAGATAACCGTCCGGGGCCAGGGCGCCGCCAATTTTTTCATAGAGTTTGACTTTGTCGGGTTGAGAGAAATAGATTGCGACATTACGGCAGAAGATGATGTCGAAACGTCCCATGGCGGCAAAGGATTGGAAGAGATTTAGTTTGCGAAAAGAGACCATCGAGCGTAACTCATCCTTGATGCGCCAGCCTTTATCGACCTGGTCGAAATAGAGCCGTAACTTGTTGGGCGGCAGACCTCTT